>CAYPAX010000025.1:0-43765 GCA_964408735.1 uncultured Rhodospirillaceae bacterium
GCGACCCGCTCCTAGCCAGCGACGAAAATCGTGCGGTCAAATGGGTCTTTATCATTGATCCTTGGTATAACTGATGGCATGGCTGCGCCTGAGCTTTATCCCGACATCCAGCCCTTCGCAACCGGCGAGCTGGCCCTCGCAGAGCCCCATGTCATGTATTGGGAGCAAAGCGGGCGGGCCGATGGCGTGCCCGTGCTGTTCCTGCATGGCGGCCCGGGCGCCGGCGCCAATGCCAGCAACCGGCGCTTCTTCGATCCCGCTCATTACCGCATCGTCGTCTACGACCAGCGCGGCGCGGGACGCTCGCACCCTCTCGGCAGTCTCGACGACAACACCACCGGGCATCTGGTGGCCGATATCGAGGCCTTACGAGACCATCTCGGCATCGAGCGCTGGCTGCTATTCGGCGGCTCCTGGGGCTCGACCCTGGCGCTGGCCTATGCGCAAGCGCACCCCGAGCGCTGTCTGGCCCTGATCCTGCGCGGCATCTTCCTCTGCCGGCCCTGCGAGGTGGACTGGTTCCTGCGCGGCATGGGGGCGTTCTTTCCCGAGCATTGGCAGGCCTTTGCCGAGCACCTGCCGGTGGCCGAGCGCGGCGACCTGCTGGCCGGTTATTACCGCCGTCTGACGGACCCGGACCCCGCCGTGCACATGCCCGCGGCCCATGCCTGGAGCCGCTGGGAGGGCGCGTGTTCCACCTTCAAGCCCAATCCCGGCGTGGTCGCCGACTTCGACCGCGACGACCTCGCGCTCGGTCTGGCGCGCATCGAGGCGCATTATTTCGTCAACGATATCTTCCTCGACGAGGGCGCGCTGCTGGCGGGGATCGAGCGCATGCGCGAGATACCCGGTTTCATCGTCCAAGGGCGCTACGATATGGTATGTCCGGTTCGCACCGCGCTCGACTTGGCCCATGCTTGGCCCGAGGCCGAGCTGACCGTGGTGCCCGAGGCCGGCCATTCGTCGCTGGAACCCGGCATTCGCCAGGCCCTGGTGACGATCACCAATCGCCTGCGCGACCGCGGGCTGGGGGGAAACGAGACATGAGACCGATCCGCACCATCACGGCCGCCCTTGCTGCCGTTCTGCTGTCCGTGCCGGCCAGCGCCGAAGATGGCTTTAGCGAGCCCGATTTCATCACCATCGGGGCCGGCGGCTTCGACATCAACGACGACATGACCGCCGGTCAGTTCGACATCCAGCTGCGTCTCAATACCGAGCTCTGGATCTTCAGGCCCCATGTCGGGCTGTTCGTCACCACCGACCAGGCGTTCTATGCCTGGGCCGGCATCCACACGGACGTCTATTTCGGCCGTCGCTTCGTGCTCACGCCGAGCTTTTCGGTGGGCGGCTTCGAGGAAGGCGACGGCAAGGATCTCGGCGGGCCGCTGGAATTCCGCTCGGCGCTCGAATTCGCCTACCGCTTCGACGACGCCTCGCGCCTCGGCGTGCAGATCGGCCACCTCTCGAACGCCAGCATCTACGATTCCAACCCCGGCGAGGAATTCGCCGTCCTCACCTACTCGATCCCGACGACCGTCTTCGACCGCTGAGCCGCCACAGCGCCAGCATCGTCACGACCAGCGCGATCGGGGCGCCGATGGCGGAGACGATGAGGAACTCCTCCGCCCAGCCGAGCCAGATCAGGGGCGCGACGATGAACAGGGTGTCGTCGGCGTCGAAGCCGGCGGCGCTGGGCACCGCCGAGCTGTCGCTGGGCAGCAATTTGTCGATGACCTGGACGAGACCGAAGATGAGGCAGACGGAGAGTCCCGCCGCGACGCCCATGGCCGGGGCCCAGTCGCCAAGGCTGCCGTGGCGCATGCCGGCGCCGAGGCCGACAAACAAAAACCCCGTGGCGAGAAAGTCGCTGATCAGGTCGAACTTGTGTCCCCACGGCGTGGTTCTGCCGGTGAGGCGCGCGAGGATGCCGTCGGCGCGGTCGCAAAGCATGGAGACCAGCCACAGCGCGGCGCCCACATGCAACGCGCCCACGGCCAAGGCCGCGGCGGCGGCGATACCCGTGGCGAGACGCAGCGCGGTGATTTGGTTCGGCGTCACGCGCGTGCGTGCCAGCGGGCGCACGGCAAGGCCGACGAAGCGGTGGGCCCAGGTGTTGTGGCTCATGGCAGGGGCTCCAGGCGGGGCAGGATCTCGGTGTGGGCATGGTGCAGATCTTCGGCGAAGTCGAGCTCGGTCCAGGGCAGGCCGGTGATGTCTTCCCAGCCGAAGCTGCCCGGTGGGTCGGCCAATAGCAGATCGCGCAGCGCCTCGTCGTAGTAGTCGTCGCGCCGACCGCTGTCGATATAGGCGGCGGTCGACGCCACCAGCCGCATTGCCGTGTTCTCTGCCAGCTTGAAGAAGCCGACGGATTCGCCATACCAGTCGTGCGGCTGGTCCGGATTTTTTCGGAAATCCACCAAATGGCCTTCGCGGATGCAGAGCTTGACTGGTTCCTCGCCGGGCTCGATGTCGCGGTCGAGCAGGAAACAGTCGGCGTGGGATGACTCGATGAGGCGTGCCAGCAGGCGCTGGTCGTAGAGCACGTCCGCATCCATCAGCAGCACCGGCCCGCCCGCCGCGATGGCCTCGCGCGCCGCCCATTGGGTGACGATGCTGCCCTCCCGGAAATCCGGGTTATGAACACAGCGCGCGCGATCGGTCCGGCCCAGCGCCGCGATCGCGCGCGCGATCGTCTCGGACTCATAGCCCGTGCACACCACCACCTCGTCCACGCCGCCAGCTTCGAGCAGCCGCAGGTGCCGCTCGAGCAGGCTGTGGCCGCCGATCTCGAGCAGGATCTTGGGTCCGTCATGGGTCCCGGCGAGCCGGTTGCCGACGCCTGCGGCATAGAGGATGGCGCGCATCATCCGGCAGCCCTGCGGCGCCAGAGCCGGCTGCCTTCGACGACCTGCCAGGCGATCAGCGCCGGCACGCCGCCGCCCAGCTCGCGCACGCGCTTGACCAGGGCCACCGCGAGCCCGGTCTCAGGCGCCAGGCCGACGATGCCAGCCAGCAGCATGAGGCTGCCTTCCTGCACACCGATGCCTGCCGGGACCGGAAAGGCCGCGCTGCGCACCGCGCGTACCAGGCTTTGCAGGATGAAGGCCTCCGCCAGGCCGATGGGATGGCCTAGTACCCAGCAGGCCAGCCAGGTCTCGCCGACGCCGAGCACCCAACCGACAAGCTGCAGCGCCACATTGCGCCAGATCGCGCGCGGGCGCTCGTGAATGGCGCGCACCGCCGCGTCCAACGTCTCTGCCGAGCCGACAAAGGCCAGCATGCCGCCGCTCGCGCTTTCCAGATAACGGGCGAGAAAGCGGAACAGCCCCTTGCGTTGGGCCAGCACGAAGCCCGCCAGGCCGCAGACCAGCAAGGCCGTGCCGCCGAGCACCGGCCAGATCAGGCCGTCGCTCTCGAACAGCACCAACAGCAGCGCCACCCCGACCAGGGTGAACAGCGCCTGGGTGGCTACGCTGAGGGTGAGATCGACCACCACCGAGGCGCCGGCATCGGCACCACTGACGCCCGCCAGGTGTAGCATGCGGGCGCCGACCACATCGCCGCCGACCTGGAGGACGGGCAGCAGCTGGTTGACCGATTGGCGGATCCAGCGCGCGCCCATCACGCGTGCCAGGCTTGGGCGTTGGTCGCCCGGCACCAGGGTACGCCAGGCAGCGGCATCGACGAGCAGCGGTATGGCGTCGTAGAGCACGACGAAGGCCAGGCCCCAGCCGGCGGCCAGGACCGCGCCGAGCACGGCGCCCGCGCCCTCGCGCACCACCAGCGCCGTGGCCAGCGCCAGGCCGGCAAGGCCGAGCAATGCCATGAGCCGGCGCATCAGGGCCGTGCCTTGGCCAACAGCGCCGGCAAGACCGTCAGCATGGCAAGGGTGGTCAGGCTGACGCCGATCAGCAACAAGAGGCCCATGCTGGCGGTTCCCAGATGGGGCGAAAGCGCGAGGGTGCCGAAGCCGGCCATGGTGGTCAGGGCGCTGAACAGCACGCCACGCGCGGTCGCCGTGCGCAGCAGCGATTGTCGGCTCTCACGGCGCTGGCGATGCAGCAAATGTATGGCACTGTCCACTCCGATACCCAGCAAGACCGGCAGCACGATGACATTGGCGAAATTGAGCGCCAGCCCGGCCGCGGCCATGACAGCGCCCGTGGCCGCCGCGGCCAGCGCCAACGGCGCCAGCACCACGGCGACATCACGCGCGCGCCGGGTCACCGCGTACAGCAATGCTGCGATCAAGGCCAGCGCCGTGACCAGGGCCTGGGCAAAAGCGCCGATCACGATCCGTCCGGCCTCGACCACGATGACCGGGTCGTCGCTGACATCTGTATCGACATTGCGTAGCGCGGTAACGAAGCGCGCCAGCGCCACCGGGTCGGCGGCGACATCCTCGGCCGGATGGATGTCGAGACGAAGCATGCCGGACGGGTCGCGATAGGGCAAGACCAGCTCGGCAGGCACGTCGTCCAGAGCGAAAGGCTGGGCGGTCATCGCCAGATCCAGCGCCGCGAGCCTGCCCGGAAGCGCCCCGAGCAGCCCCGCCTCGACAGAGACCAGTGCCTGGTCGGAGGCCGCCGCAAGTCGCGTCAGGGCGGTCGTCAGCATGCGCGCCTCATCCGTGTCCATGCCGGCAATTGCATCACCAAGCGCCGCGGCGGCGGCACGCTGCTCGCTTGTATCTGGCGGCAGCCATTCGCGGGCGAAGGGATCGGGCGCGAGCACAAAAGCCATGTCGGCAATGATGTCGCCTTGAGCCGCCTGGTCCTGCGGCACCAGTGTTGCCAGCCAGTCCACCTTCTCCACTTCGTCAAGCGCTTCGAAGGCCGCAGCGCGCGCCGCCGCCTGGTCCCAATCCGGTGCCAGGCTTGCCGCCTGCCAGAGGCCGCGCTCGCCGCTCGCCATGAGATCGCGCAAGGTGCTGACCGATTCGACCTGCGGGCTTTGCAGGTTGAGCGGATTGGCATCGAAGCGCAGCCAGGGCAGAGCAAGGAGCGAGCCTACCATCACCGCCGCCGCCGCAAGGCGCACGCGCCGGCCGCTTTCGGGCAGGCGCAAGGGCGCAGGGCTCGCCGCGCCCGGCCACAAAGTGAGCAGCGCCGGCAGCACGGTAAGGTTCGCGGCGAGGCCGATCAGCATGCCGCTGCCGGCGATCACGCCAAGCTCGGCGATGCCGCGGTAGTCGGTGAAGACGAAGGCATAGAAGCCGCAGGCCGTGGAGATGGCGCACAAGCCGAGCGAGCCGGCTACTGCCAGGGAGCCCTGGCGTACACTGCCGCTTTCCGAGACATGCAGACAGAGGTGAATGCTGAAATCGATAGCCAGCGAGACGAACAGCACGGCGAAGGCGATCGAGATCAGATTGAGATGGGCGATGGCGAGCGCCGCGAAACCCGCCGTCCAGATCAGCCCGACGATCAACGTGACCAAAGCCGCGACAATCTGCGGCGGAGAGCGCAAGGCCCACCAGAGGATGACGAGCACCAGCACCAGGGACAAAAGCCCGGCGCGCGCGGCGCCGGCTTGTGCGGTTTCGAGCTCATCGCGTTCCAGCGCCGGCGAGCCGGTCAGGCGCACCCGCACGCCTGCGTCATCGGCAATGGCGCGGGCGGCGTCGAGGGCATCGCCGAGGGGAAAGATGGCGTCCGGGTCGCGCACCAAAAGGCGCACGAGCACCAGGGCGCGTCGATCCGCCGCCGACGCCTCGGCACCGCTCATGATCTCCCACCAGGACAGCTCGGCTGCAGCGCCGTCGAGACGGGCGTCGATGACCCGCGCCATGCGCCCGAGCAGCCAGGCCACGCGCTCGCCATCCTCGCCGCCCGCCAGCGTCACTACGGCGAACAGCCCGCGCAGAGACATGTCGCCACGCAGGCGCTGCAACAGCGGCGCCGCGTCGGCCAGGCTGTCATAGAGGTCGAGCAGGTCCTCGCGCTCGGCATAGAGCAGGCCGTTCTTTTCCAGGAACGCGCCGCCGTCGGTGCGGCGCGGCTCGGCGAAAAGACTCGGGTTGGCGGCGAGCCCGGCAACGATCGTGTCGGCGGCGTCCACGGCGCGGTCGGGGGTATCGGCGTCGATCACCATCACGAGGACATCGCCGCGCGTGGGAAAGCGCGCCTTCATGTCGCTCCAGACCTGCATGAATCGGGCGTCTTTGGAAATCATGTCGCCGATATCGGTGTCGAAGCCGAGCCCGAGCGTGGCGCGGAAGGCAAGCGCGGTGACCAGTGCCGCAGCGAGCAGGACCAGCAGCGGTGCCTTTTGCACGCCCGCCAACAGGGAGGCGACGAAACGCTCCCAGAGGGAGGGGGTGCTCACGCCGCGAGGTGGGCTTTCAAGCGCGCCGCCACCTCGACAGGGGTAACGGACGGGCGTGGCAGGGGCGATGCGGTTCCCGGGCGGACCGGCACGTGCAATAGCGTCGGACCATCTCCGGCCCCCAGCGCAGCGGCGATATCGCCCGCGTCGGCGGCTCGCAGCACGCGGGCATAGCCGCAAGCGGCGGCGGCGGCGGCGAGATCGGCGCTGGCGCTGACCGTTGCCTGGCCACCGGTCGATTCGTGCATGCCGTTGTCGATGACGATATGCACCAGGTTGCGGGGCGCCACGGCTCCCACCGTCGCCAGCACGCCGAGCCGCATCAAGAGCGCCCCGTCGCCATCGATGGCAATGATGCGCCGCGACGGCTGGGCCAAGGCGAGGCCAAGGCCGAGGCTGGCGATGCAACCCATAGAGCCGACCATGTAAAGCTGGTCCGCCTTGTCGCCGAGGGCATAGAGTTCGCGCCCCGTGAAGCCGGTTGTCGCCAGCAGCACGTCGCGGTCGCCTGCCGCCTCACGCAAGGTGTCAAGGGCCGCTCTGCGGTCGAGGCTCGGCGCGGCAATCGACGGCGGAACGCTCGCAGGCGTGCGCGGCGCGCTGGCTGACGTCTCCAAGTCGCTCGCTGCCACGCTACCCTTCGACATGACCAAAGCGAAAGGCCGCCCGTTGTCCGCCATGTGCTTCTGCACGGCTTCAAGAGCGGGTTCGACCGCATCGTCTTCGGAGGGAAAGCGCCGCCAGGGAATGTCCATGGTCTCCAGCAGCCCCGGCGTGATGCGCCCCATCAGCTCGTGCTGGGGCTCGTCCGCTGCGCCGCCAGGCTCGCCGCGCCAGGTGACGATGAGCAGGACGGGCAAACGAAACGTCCAGGTCAGCGAGGTCAGCGGACTGACCGCATTGCCGAGGCCGGAGTTCTGGAACATCGCCACCGCGCCCATGCCGCCGAGCGCGGCGCCGGCTGCGGCGGCCACTGCGTCGCCCTCGTTGGCGGCACCGACGTAAGCGAGGTCCCGGTGGCGCGCGGCGCTATTGATGAAGGGCGTGAGATAGGAACACGGCACGCCGCTATAAAAGCCAAAACCGCGCGCACGGGCTGCGTCGAGGAAAGTCTGAGCCGCAATCAAACGAAGCTCCCGGCGAGCACCAGGTCATCGACGTGATTGACGTCGAGCCAATGGCCGGTGGTGTAGACCACGCGGATGCTGCCGGCCTCGGCGACCAGGCGGTTGAAGAGCTCGTTCATGTGGGCGCCTGCGAGACCCTGCGGGTCCTCGGCCTGCCAGGCAGCAAGCGTCTCAGCCAGGCGCTGGGCGCCCGTGGCGCTGAAGCGCGCGAGCCCCGTCCACTCGCCGTCTACCCGCTCGCCAGGCTCGCAATCCATGGCCAGCAGGGTCACCTCGTCGATGGTGGCGCCGCGGCCGTACGGCCTCGAGCCGATAACGAAATCAGGACGCCGGCCATGGCCGCGGTTGCGGCTTTCCTGCCAGGCGGTATCGACCGCGATCGCCGCCAAGGTATCGTCGCCGGCGTCGATCAGCGCATCCGCCAGCATGTCGAGCAGATGGCGGCGGAACAGCACGTCGCCGTAGGAGACCACGAGCGGGCCGCCGCCGGCGCCGTCGGCCACGGCGCAGGCCAGCGAAGCCACTTCGCGGGTCTCGGCGAAGGCGTCGTTGTCGACCATGGCAAGGCCGGGCAACGTCACTCGGTCCTTGCCGTAGCCGCGCACCACGGTGATGTCGGAAATGCCGGCTGAGCGATAGGTCGCGGCTATGTGGGCGAGCAAGGGCTTGCCGGCAACATCGAGCATGGCTTTCGGCAACTCGGCGGTCAGCTCGCCGAGCTCGTGGCCGCGCGCGGCAGCGAGCACCACGGCACGGGCATCGCCATGGGGCAGGTAGAGCCGCTCAGCCTCCTCCAGCTCGCCCGCGCCTTGCAGGCGAAAGACTTCCGAGACTGCCGCAACGTTGTTTTCGATGGCGAGCAGCCCCTGGTCCGCATAAAGCGTCGCCGCCGTCTGTTGCATGGCCTGGATCGAGGCGCGCACCAGGTGGTTGGCCCAGATCACCAGCGAGGCGCCGTGCTCGCGGAAGACCTCGGTCGGCGTGGTGTAGTATTTGGTCGGCACCAGCACCACCGGGCAGCGGCCGTCCCAGGCATCGAGAAAGGCCACCACCTCGTCGGCCGTGGAGCGTGCCGAGTGGATCAGGATCGCGTCGGCGCCGGCGGCATGATAGGCGCGGGCGCGGCGCAAGGCCTCGTCGAGCCCCCAGCCGGCGATCAGCGCCTCGACGCGGGCCACGATGGAGAAGTCCGGATCGCTCTGGGCCGCCTTGCCGGCGCGGATCTTGCCGCAGAACTCGTCGATGTCGGCCAGCGCCTGAGCCTCGCCATGCAAAAAGCTGTTGGTCTTGGGGAACAGCTTGTCCTCGATGCAGACGGCGGCGACGCCGCGGCTCTCCAGCTTCTGCACCAAGCGCCGCATGTTATTGAAATTGCCGTAGCCCGTGTCGCCGTCGAGCATGATGGGAACGCGCGTCGCATCGGCCATGAACTCGACCACTTCGAGCACCTGGGTCCAGCTCGCCTCGTTGTTGTCGCGCACGCCGAGCGAGGCCGAGATCGACAGGCCGGAGGCCCACAGGCCCAAAAATCCCGCATCCTCGGCAATGCGCGCCGAGAGCCCGTTATGGGCTTCGCAGAGGAATTGCAAATCCGGTGATGTGAGCAGGCGTCGGAACGCCGCCGCCTTGCTCGGCGGGGGCGCCGCCGAGAGCCTCGCCGCCGCGTCCGTCATGGCGGTGTCATACAGGAGCGGGTGATTCCGCTCAATCCTTACCTTGCGGCGGTCCCACTTGCACGTCCAGCCCCGCCTTGCTCAAGCCCTCCATGAACTGGTCGAGCAGGTCTTCCTGATAGCGGAACCACTTCCAGCGGTCGGCCCGCGCCGTCGCCTCGAAATCAGGATCGAGCTCCATGATGCGGGTGACGATCTGTTGCGCGTCTTCGTCGCGGCCGAGCTGTCCGTAAGCGGCGGCAAGCGCCGCCTGCGCCCACCGGTAACCCGGCAAATTGATCTTCTGCGCAGTGGCAAGCGCTACCTCGTACGCGCCTTTGCGGTAGTGGTCGAAGAACTCCGGAAAATGGTACCAACCTGGGTAATACGGGTCGAATGCCTTCGCCTCCTCGACAAGCGCGAGCCCCCTGTCCCACTCGCCCGCGTAGGCGAGATGTAGCCCTGCGATGCCGAGTGTGCTGGCACCCTTGGACGCACTTTCGATTGCACGTTCGGCCGCTGCCTTGAACGCATCGAGTTCGCCGCGGAAGAAATGCGCTTGTGCCAGATTCCATTGCGCAAACGAGTCGCCAGGAGCAAGCTCCACGCCGCGCTGCGCGGCCTCGAGCCCGCGCTCGATCAACCCCGGCCGCGAGCCATAGCCCATACTGTCCCCGATGACATAGATTTGCGCCAGGTTGCTCCAGACCGGAGCGTAGTCGGGGTCGGTCTCGACCGCGCGTTCCAGGCAGTCGCGCGCGGTCCTGTGAGTCTCGAGCGAAAGCGTCCGCATCCACTCCATGGCGAACAGCACGCAGTCGTACGAGCGGAGGTCGCCGGGCGGCTTGCGCCTCGCCGCCGCCAGCCCCTCCTGACGCAGGACGCCATAGGTATCGGCGAGCGTGGTTGCGATCGCCACGGCAATCTCGTCCTGGATCGCGAACACGTTCTCGGCGGTCAGCGCCCGGTCGTAGGTCTCGGTCCACAGGTGGGCGCCAGTCTCGGTTTCTACGAGCTGCGCAGCGACTCGGATGGTCTCGCCGCCGCGGCGGACGCTGCCCTCGACGATATAATGCGCGCCCAATTCTTGGCCGACAACGCGCACGTCCACCGCCTGGCCCTTGTAGCGGAAGGTCGAGTTGCGGGCGATCACGGCGAGGTCGGGAAAGCGCGCCAGGGTGCCGATAATCTCCTCGGTCAGGCCATCGACGAAATAGTCTTGGGCCGCGTCTTCGGAAAGATTGTCGAACGGCAGCACGGCGATGGATGGGCGCGCAGGCTCGACGCCGGGCGGGTGTTCGGGGACGCCGGCCTGATGCAGCACTTCGAACAGCTCGTTGATCACCGTCTCATCGCGGTACGGCTGTCGCTGCCAGAACTTCGGCTTCCACGTCTCGACCGAGAACGCGGGCTCGCGGCGCAGCAACTCCTCGACCGCAGCCCGCGCCGCCGCCTCCCGGCCCAGCATGGTGTAGTCGTAAATGAGATAAATGAGCGATTCGACCTCGGTTTTGGGGGATCGCTCCAGTGCTTGCTCGGCGGCTGCTGCCGACTCTTCGTACTGCCCGGTCAGGCGCAGGGCGTCGGCCGAAAGGTCCAGGTACCATTTCGTATAATACGGGTTCAGCCGCATCGCCTCCTTTATGCGCGCCAAGGCTTCAGCGGGTTGTCCGGCCATGAGCAGGATTTCCGACAAGTTGGCGATGACATCGGCCGTATTGGGGCTGAGCGCCACTGCTTTCTCCTGCATCCGGATGGCCTGATCGTACTGGCGTTTCTGGAGCAGAATGTAGGCGAGGAGGTCGTAACCGTAGGGTCCCGCATTCGCGAAGGTCAGCACCTTGCGCGCGATGTCTTCGGCTCGGCGCAGCGACTCTTCCCGCGAAGCGGAATAGCCGCGACCGGCGTCCAAGGAGTGTGTCGATCCGAGAAACGCCCAGGCGAGCGCAAATTCAGGATCGAGTTCCAATGCTCTTTCAAAGAGCTGCCGGGCACCGGCGTTGTCCTCTTTTGCCTGTGTTAAATACAGTTCGTAGCCGCGCCAAAAATTGCGCCACGCGTCCAGGTTATGACTGCCCGCTTGCAGCATCGAGGCTGCCTGAGGCCCCTCGGTCAGCTCGATCTGCAGTGCCGTCACTAGGTTCAAGGTGATCTCGTCCTGAACCGCGAAGATGTCGGTGAGGGCGCGGTCGTAGCGGCTGCTCCACAGATGATCGCCGCTCAGCGCGTCGATCAGCTGCGCTGTGACCCTGATGCGTTCGCCCGATGCCTGAAGGCTGCCTTCGAGCACGTAGCGAACGCCCAGCTCCTCGGCCACCTGCTGCACCTTCACGGCCTTGCCCTTGTAGGTGAAGGCCGAGTTGCGCGCGATCACGAACAAGCCTCTGGCTTGCGCCAAGGCGGCGGTGATGTTCTCGGTCAAGCCGTCCGCCAGACGCTCAAGCCCCGGGTCCGTGCTGAGATTGTCGAACGGTAGTACTGCAATCGACGGCTCCTCGGGCAGCGGGTGGGCCATGCGCTCCACCGAGGCGGTCTCCACGACGGGCTCGGGCTCGCGCAAGATCAACGAGGCGCCCACGACAGCAACCAGGGCGAGCGCGGCGGCGGCGATTATGAGTCGGCGGCGTGGCCGCTGTGCCGGCGCTTCGCTGTCGCTCAAGGCGCGAAACGCGCGCACCGGCTCGGCGATGTTCTTGACGGATTGCGCGCCGAGCGACTCGAAGCCATTCGCGACGCGGCCCTCGACCTCGTCATGCACCTTGGCGGAGACGACGATGCCGCCGGGCTCGGCCAGGGCTTCCATGCGTGCAGCAATGTTGACGCCGTCGCCGTATAGCGTGCCGTCGGGCTCAACCAGCACGTCGCCGAGATTCGCGCCTATACGCAAGCGCATACGGCGCGACTCGGCAAGATCATGGTTGCGGGCCTCAGCATCGTCCTGGATGTCTATGGCGGCGCGCACCGCCTCGACGGCGGAGGGGAACTCGGCCAGGATGTTGTCGCCGGGGGCGTTGACGATGCGCCCGTCGTGCTGCTCGCACATGTGCTCGACCGCGTCCCGAGTATGGCGCAGCCCCGCCAGCGTCGCTTCCTCGTCGTCCTGCATGAGGCGCGAGTAAGCGACCACGTCTATGCTCAAGACCGCTGCGAGCTTGCGCTTCTGCCGCCCCGTATCGGCCATGCGGCTCCCTCCGCCGGCGATGCTACGCCTTGCCGCCGGGGGGTGCAATCCGGGCCGGCAGCGCTACATGCGATAGCGCCCCAGTTCGTTGGTCGCTTCGGTGGCATTGGTGTTGGTCTCTTGCAGATGCACCAGATAGGCGCAGATCTGCTCGATCTCGGCCACGGTCAGGCGCTCGCGCCAGGCTTCCATGGGCTTGTCCTTGACGCCATTGAGGATGACGTTGAAGAAATCGTCAAAGCCGTTGCCGTGATAGGTCGCCGCGTCGGTCAGGTTGGGCCCGGCAGCGCCCCGTGCGCCGATGCCGTGGCACGAGGTGCAGTGGGTCGAAAACAGCGCCTTGCCCGCTTCGATGGCGGTCTCGTCGGCGTCCGCCGGGGCGCAGAAAAGAAGCGCGGCGAAGGCGCCGATGACGGTCCGTGCAATCATGGCCTTCCCAAAGCACGCAAGGGCGGCGCGGGCAAGCAATATCGGCTATGCTCGCCGCCGATCACATCCACAGAGGACTGACATGACCGATTCCACGCCTGCCTTCGACGGCGCCATCCCCAAAGCCTACGACACCTATCTCGGGCCGTTGCTTTTCGAGCCCCATGCCGACGACCTGACCCGGCGGACGGCCGCAACGCGGCCGGCACGTATCCTCGAGATCGCCTGTGGCACGGGTATCCTGACCGAGCGCCTTTGCGCCGCGCTGCCCGACGCGAAGGTGGTGGCAAGCGACATCAGCGAAGACATGTTGGCTTTCGCGCAAGCCAAGATCGGCGACAAGCCGGGGCTTACTTTCGGCCAGGCGGACGGCAGCGCATTGCCCTATCCCGACGACGCTTTCGATGCCGTGGTCTGCCAGTTCGGCGTCATGTTCTTTCCCGACAAGGCGCAAGCGATGGCCGAGGCCCTGCGCGTGCTGGCGCCGGGCGGCACCCTGCTGTTCAACACCTGGGGGCCGATCGAGAGCAATCCGCTGATCGGTGTCGCCATAGAGACCATCGACGGCTTTTTCGACAGCGATCCGCCGCAGTTCTACAAGGTCCCGTTCGGCTATCACGATGTCGCGGCGATCGAGCAATTGGTGGCCGGCGCCGGCTTTGCCGGCGTGGCACATGATCGCCTGGCCTTCGATGCCAGCCCCAGCGCGGCCGACGCGGCGCGCGGTCTGGTACACGGCAACCCGACCCTGACCGAACTGCAGGCCCGCGGCAGCACCGACCCCGACGTTGCCGAGAAGGCACTGGCCGAGGCCATAGCGGGCGCCTTCGGCGATCCGGCGCGTACCAGCATGGACGCCATCGTCTTCAGCGCCCGCAAGCCGGCCGCGTCGTGAGCCGTTATCGTATCGCCGTCATTCCTGGCGACGGCATCGGCAAGGAGGTGGTGCCCGAAGGCATTCGCGTGCTTGACGCGGTGGCCGCAAAGTTCGGCCTCGACTTCGCCTGGGAGCCCTACGACTGGAGCTGCGAGACCTATGCCGCGACCGGACGCATGATGCCCGAAGACGGTCTCGAGCGCATCGCGGATACGGACGCCATCTTCCTCGGTGCCGTCGGCTTTCCCGGCGTGCCCGACCATGTCTCGCTGTGGGGTCTCTTGATCCCCATCCGCCGCCGCTTCGCGCAATATGTCAATCTGCGCCCGGTGCGCCTGTTCGAGGGCGTGCGCTCGCCCCTGGCCGATCGTGCGCCCGGCGATATCGACTTCTGGATCGTGCGCGAGAACAACGAGGGCGAATATTCCGAGATCGGCGGCTTGCTCTACGAGGGCACCGAGGAAGAGCTCGCCTGCCAGCAAAGCGTGTTCACGCGAAAAGGCGTCGACCGCGTGCTGGCCTACGCCTACGACCTCGCCCAGAGCCGGGAGGCCAAGCATCTGACGTCGGCCACCAAGTCGAACGGCATTATCCACACCATGCCCTATTGGGATTCGCGTGTGGCTGCCATGGCCGAAGCCCATCCGGACATCGCCACCGACCAGTTTCACATCGACATTCTCACGGCGCATTTCGTGCAGCATCCGGACTGGTTCGACGTGGTGGTGGGCAGCAACCTTTTCGGCGATATCCTCTCGGACCTCGGCCCGGCCGTGACCGGCACCATCGGCATCGCGCCGTCCGCCAATCTCAATCCCGAGCGTGACTGGCCCTCGATGTTCGAGCCCGTGCACGGCTCGGCCCCCGACATCGCCGGCCAGGGCATCGCCAACCCCATCGGCCAGATCTGGTCCGGCGCCATGATGCTCGACCACCTGGGGCAGGCCGACGCGGCCGGCGCGATTATCGGCGCCATCGAACGCGTGCTGGCCGACGGCAGTGTGCGCACCCCTGACCTCGGCGGCAAGGCCAACACGGCAGAGCTGGGGCAGGCCATCACCGACGCGCTGTGATAGGATCCCGCCCGACGGCCCCGTAGCTCAGTCGGATAGAGCGACGGATTCCTAATCCGTAGGTCGCAGGTTCGAATCCTGCCGGGGTCGCCACGCCGGGTCCGTCCGGCCCAGAGAGAGAGCGTTCCTGAGACATGGGTGACACAAGTTTTCGGCCGCCGCTAGGCCCTGGCGATGCGGCGCCGGCCTTTTCGCTCGCCGCGGTGAGCCGGGATGGCAGCGTCTCCCTCGGCGATTACACCGCGCGCAGCGGCCTTCTGCTCGGCATGTTCCGCGGTCTCTATTGCCCCTTCTGCCGGCGCCAGCTGGCGATCTTCAGCGAGGCGGCGGAGAGGATTCGGCCCTTGAACGTAGAAGCCGTGGCGGTGGTCACCACCCCTGCCGAGCGCGCCCGCGCCTATTTTCGCCACCGTCCCGCCGCCATGCTCATTGCCAGCGACCCGGAGATGACCGTGCACCGCGCCTTCGGCCTGCCGCAGCCGCAACGCACCACGGCAGAGACGAACTGGCCGCTAACCCTCAATTCCGCCGACGTCACGGCGGTACGGACGGATCATGCCTGGCCGGACGTGTCCGGGCCGTTCAGCCTGGCGGCGGCCGCGGACCAGCTCGACGAGAAAGATGGCTATGAGAAAAGCGAGGCGGATCTGCGTGAGGAAAAGGCGACCTGGCGGCAGTTGGCCGGGCTCATTCTCATCGATAGGACCGGTGTTATTCGCTGGACGGATTTCGAGGCCACGGGCGGCCTCGAGGATTTTGGCAACATGGCAGGCGTGCCGGCCATGGTAGATGCCGCCGAGCGCTTCGCTAAGAGAGGTTCACCACCATGGGCATTTTGAGCACTGTCGGTCCTTGGGATCTGGTTGCCGCGGGCTATACCGAGACCACGATGCCGTTCTTCCAGGGCTATATGGAGGCGGCCTTGGCGCTGGTCGAGCTGCGCAGCGGAGACGACATTCTCGATGTCGCTTGCGGCCCGGGCACCCTGGCGCTGGCTGCGGCCGGGCGAGTGGCTTCAGTCAAGGCGCTGGACTTCTCCGAGAACATGCTGGCGATGCTGCACCAGGGCATGGCCGACGCTGGCGTGAGCAATATCGAGGCGCGGCAGGGCGACGGCCAGAACCTGCCCTATAGAGACGGCAGCTTCGATGCCGCGTTTTCCATGTTCGGGCTCATGTTCTTTCCGGATCGGGCAAAGGGCTATGCGGAGATTCTCCGCACCCTGAAGCCCGGCGGCCATGTCTGTATCTCGAGCTGGGCGCCGGTTGCGGATTCGCCCCTGATGCAGACCATGTTCGGCGCCCTGATGGCCATTAACCCGGACATGCCGGCCCCGAAGACCGATCTGGAGTCCCTGGAAAATCCCGACGTGCTGACATCGGAAATCTCTGCGGCCGGATTCGGGGAAGTCGAGGTGCGGCGCGTGACAAGGAGCCTCAAGATCCCCTCGGCAGCCGCGTTCTGGGACGGCTCGGTCAAGGGCAGCGCGCCGGTGACGTTGATGAAGAACAGCATGTCAGAGGAAGCCTGGCGAGCGCAAAGCGAGATCGCGGTCGCTGCCGTGGATAAGGCCGTCGGCGCCTTCCCGGCCACGCTGTCGTCCGACGCCTGGCTCGGAACCGGCGTCAAGTAGAGGGACGGCGCTCTGCCGGCTGATCAGGCCGCGTCGGCGCAGCCCTGGACTTTGACGGCCCGGCGGGCCGCCCAATCGGCTCCCAAGGCGGTCAGCGTCGCCTTGTCAAGGCATTGCCGGGCCATGCCGAACAGCACCATCTCCTCTTTCTGGAAATGGCCATGGGCCAGTTCCAGGAGCTGGCTGAGCACGCCTTTCAGAGCGGTGATGTCGGTTTCCCGCCCGGCGGCTTCAAGGAGATCGTCGATCTCGCGATGCTCGGCACGCATCACGGCCAGCGGCCCCATCGGCCCGAGGTGGGGCTCGAGCTGCGGGAACAAGAGCTCGTCCTCGATGCGGGCATGGGAAAGGAGCAGCTTATCCACGATGGCGCGGGCGTTGTGAATGTCGCGGATATCATCGCTCTCGAGGATGGTGTCGCGCAAATGGTCGAACAGCGCGTAAATGACCGCGTGTTCGCCGAGGAGGGCGTCAGTGAGTTTCATGAATGCGACTCTTCTCATATCTGGCCAAGGCTTGGACCGAGAATATGCGGGGAAGCCGGGGACCGGACTTAACCGTGGTCAAGGCGGATCTGTGCGAATAGTCATACGCGACATGTCGTCGGAGAATATCGTCAGGGATTCTGGTTCCAGTCGGGGTCGCTGCTCGGGGTCAGCGGCGTGTCACCCACCAGCAGGCCCTTGCCCGGGACATAGTTGATCTCGAGGCGGATACCGCCGGGATCCTCGAAGACGAAATAATAGTAGCCCGGCGCCCAGTCGCCCTCCATCGGGCCGCGATCGATGAAGCCGCCCATATCGCGCAGGAACTCGGCTGCCGTATCGACATCCTCCCGGCTGCGGGCGCGAAAGCACACATGGTGCAGGCCGACCCGGTTCTGGTGAAAGCGCTCGCCGGCGAATTCCTCAGCGCAGGGCTGGATGCCGAGCGCCGTGCGTCCGCCCACGTGGTAGAGGAAGCTATTGCCGTCATAGACCTTCGTCATGCCCAGGAACGGACATAGGCGGGAGTAGAAGTCGCGCGACGTCTGCCACTGGCTCACCGTCAAGATGATATGCGCCGCGCCGTTTATCTCAATCATCGCCGGTGCCACAACAAGGGGGTCACAAGTGACGGATTCGATCTGATTCTGTAGCGGTCAGGCTATCACGCCTCCGCCGCGTCCTGCACCTCGCCGTTGGCATCGAGGCAGACGGCGGTGAGCTTGCCGCCGTGGCCGCAGCCGGTGTCGATGGTCATGGCGATGGAGTTCTCGGCCGGGCCGGCGTGGGCGGGGTCGTAGCCGCGCACGACGCGGCGGAAGCCTTCGACCGTGGTCTCGATGGCATCGAAGTCGCCGCCGCCCCACCACAGGGTGTCGCTTTGGGCCGAGAGCGGGCGCTGCGGGTCGAAGCCGGCGTGAACGAAAAGCAGCCCGTGATCGGCGGTTAATGCGGCGCGGCGCAGGCTCGCCAGCAGTGCCTCGTGGCCGGGGTGCGCGCGCACGCTCTCGCGCAATTCCACCGACCAGCGGGCCAGTGCGAGAGGCCCTTCGCGGCAGCGCATGCGCACCGCGTCCGCAATGATGCCGTAGGCTTCGAGGGTGGCGTCGAGCCCTTGCGCCAGCATCCATTCGAGCACCTGGGCGGGATCCTGGGCGATCTGGATCTGCAGCAGCTTCTGCCACATCTCCTCCTGGGCGCCGCGCAGATGCACGATATCGCCGTCGAACAGCGTGAAGCGCGCCATCAGGGCGCGGCGAAACAGCAGCAGCTCGTCGAGGGTGCCGGTGATATCGGGCCCGAGGCCGAGATAATTGCCGAGATAGACCAGGCGGTCGCCGGGCTCGAAGCGGGCCTCCATGGCGCCGTGCAAAGCCGCGAGGCGGTCGCGTTCGCCATGAACGGCAGCCACCGCCCAGACCCGGCGGGCGCCGGTCATGACCGAGAATTTATCGGGTTCGGTCGTTGCCACGCCCTGCCGCCGCTATTGGAAGTTGCCAGTCTTGCGGCCAGCAGTGTGGCATGGCGCTACGTCTTGGTCGAGCCGGTTACGCCGCCATCTTGAGGACATCCTCGAGGCGGCGGGTGGCGGCGGTCTGGTCGATATTCTCGACCGCGGCGAACTCCCGCGACAGGCGGTCTAGCGCGGCCTCGTAGAGCTGGCGCTCGCTGTAGGACTGCTCGGGCTGGTCCTCGCCTCGGTGCAGGTCGCGCACGACCTCGGCGATGGAGACGGGATTGCCGGAATTGAGCTTGGCTTCATATTCCTGGGCGCGGCGGCTCCACATGGTGCGCTTGACGCGGGCGCGCCCGCGCAGCGCCGTGATGGCTTTGTCCATCTCGTCGGGGGTGGAGACCCGGCGCATGCCGCTGGTCGAGGCTTTGGCGAGAGGGACGCGCAGGATCATCTTCTCTTTTTCGAACGAGACGACGTAGAGCTGCAGCTCGACGCCGCCGAACTCACGGGTTTCGATGCCGGTGATCGCGCCCAGTCCGTGACAGGGATAGACCACCAAGTCTCCGGTCTTGAATTCGTTCCGTTTCGCCATGTGTGCTTGCCTCGACCCAGCTATTGAAAATGCGTTGTTTTGTCGCGCCACCGCACGACAGGCCCCTCCGGCACCTCAACGAGCGGGGCGCCGATGCGTTGTTCGGGACCCTGGCCCCGGGGATTCCTTGCTTCCCGCGAAACAAAAGCCGCCACCGCCACCCGCGGCAACGACTCTGTCACGTTAGATTGGAAAATGTATCACATTTTGGGCGAAAATGACAGCCTGGCTGACACACGCTTGGCGCAGAGCTGGGTCACGTTAGGCGGTCAGCCCTCGGTATTGCCCGGGTTGGCGCTGAAGTGGGCGTCGAACTTGCCGGCGACGTCCTTCCAGGCGTCGGCGTCGGACGGGGATTCGCCCTTGCGGGTGATATTCGGCCACTTCTCGGCATACTCGGTGTTGAGCTGGAGCCACTTGTCGAGGTCGCCCTCGCTATCGGGTAAAATGGCTTCGGCCGGGCACTCGGGCTCGCAGACGCCGCAATCGATGCATTCGTCGGGATGTATGACGAGCATGTTCTCGCCTTCATAGAAACAATCGACCGGACATACCTCGACACAGTCCATGTACTTGCACTTGATGCAGCCTTCGATGACGACGTAAGTCATAGTCTCGCTTCCTCTGCTATAGTCCGAGCCGCGCAAGCACGCGTTTGCGGGCGTCGCCGCGTTCCCTGTCAGTGACATAGATCAGTCCGGCGACCCGGCGCAATAGGTTGTCTTCATAGTCGTGCAGAATGCCGTCGGCATAGGCCACCTCCCAGAGCATCTCGATGAGCTCGACGCGCTCCTCATGGCTGAAATGGCTTTTGGCGGCACTGGTGAAGCGAAAGACGCCGAGGGATTCGCTGGTGCGGCTTTCGGCATCGCCGACGAGCTCCTCGGCGGCGGTGGCGTCAAGGCCGAAACGCTCGCGCAGCAGGCTGGTGACGGTGGTGCGCTCGGCCTCGTCGAAGTCGCCGTCCATGACCGCGGTCTCGACCAGAAGCGCCGCTGCGGCGAGGCGCTTGTCGGCCTCGTCGTGGTCGGGCCTTGGCGCCTCGTCGTTGTCGCTGCTGCCGAACAGGCCGCGCATGCGCTCGGCGAGTGTGCTCATGGCAGCAGCACCGTCGAGCCGGTGGTCTTGCGGTCGGCGAGGTCGCGGTGGGCCTGGGCCGCGTCCTTGAGCGGGTAGCGGTTATGGATCTCGATCTTGACCTTGCCGCTTGCCACTACGTCGAAGAGCGCGTTGGCGGAGCCGACCAGGTCGGCGCGGCTGTCGGTATAGACCATCAGCGAGGGGCGCGTGAGATAGAGCGAGCCCTTGGCTGCGAGGACGCCGGGGTTGAAGTCGGCTACCGCTCCCGAGGACTGGCCGAAGCTTGCCATGAGACCGCGGGGGGCCAGGCAGTCGAGGGATTTCTCGAAGGTGTCCTGGCCGACCGAGTCGTAGACCACGGGCACGCCTTTGCCGCCGGTGATGTCTTTTACCCGGGCAACGAAATCCTCACGCGTATAGACGATGGGGTGGTCGCAGCCGTGGGCGCGGGCGAGCTCGGCCTTTTCGTCGGAGCCCACCGTGCCGATGACCGTGGCGCCGAGCGCCTTGGCCCATTGGCAGGCGATCAGCCCGACGCCGCCGGCCGCGGCATGGAAGAGGATGGTGTCGCCGGGTTTCACTTGGTAGGTGCGCAGCAGCAGGTATTCGACGGTCATGCCTTTGAGCATCATCGCCGCGGCGGTTTCGTCGTCAATGCTGTCGGGCACGCGAACGACGCGGTCGGCGGGCATCAGGCGCGCCTCGGCATAGGCGCCCATGGGCGGAGCGGCGTAGGCCACGCGGTCGCCGACGGCGACACCGTCCACGCCTTCGCCGAGCGCCTCGACGCGGCCGGCGCCTTCGAGGCCGACAACGAAGGGCGGGTCGCCGATGGGATAGAGGCCGCTGCGGAAATAGATGTCGATGTAGTTGAGGCCGACGGCGTCATGGGCGATGCGGATCTCGCCGGGGCCGGGATCGCCGACCGCGACCTCTTCCCATTTGAAGACCTCGGGGCCGCCTGTCTCGTAGGCGCGAACGGCGTGGCTGGTCATGGCGATACATCCCTCCTCGTTGCGGTGCCGGCGCACTCTAGATCACTCGCCGCTTCGTGCGTCAACAAAAGCTGCTTGGTGGCAACGCCGGCGCCGGCGCTGTAGCCGCCAGGACCGCCTGCCGCGACGACCCGGTGACAAGGCACGACGATGGGCAAGGGATTGGCGCCGCAGCCCCGCGCCACCGCCCTCGGGCCGCTGCCGATCGTTCGGGCGAGGTCGCCGTAGGTCGCTGTCGCGCCATAGGGGATGGCGAGCATGGCAGCGCGAACCCGGTCTTGATATGGCGTCGCGGCGGGCGCGAGGGGAAGGGAGAAACTCTTGAGTCGGCTATCGAAATAGGCCGCTAGCTGAGCCGTGCATTCGCTGAGGAGCGATGTCGATATCGACCCGATCGAGCGTTCGGATGCGAGCCAGGTGATAGCCACGACGTGCTCGGCCGTCGCGGTGATGTGCAGCCGGCCCGCGGGGGTCTCGAGGGTGGCACTGTCCATCACTGTCCAGGCGCCATGGCGGATGGCCCGCGCCGGGCCAATGCGGCGGCGAGCTGGTCGGGATCGGTGATGGGCAGGGAGCAGGTCTGTCCATGGCAGACATAAGCGGTCGGTCGGGTGTCCAACTGGCCTTTGCCCGCAGCCGGATGATCGGTCGGGAAGAGGTGTCCCGGCGCCACGAGGGACATTGTCGTCGTGGCGCCGGGGTGCTGTCTCAATACAGCGAAAAAGGCGCTGATTTCCTCGTCATCGCGGTTGCCTACGAGAACAACCTGGGTGGCGGCCTGAAGCCATTCGATGCTGTTGACAAAACTCGGCAGGGCCAGGGAATTGCTGTCCAACTGGCCGGCGAATGCCTCGACCAATCGGTCGGCTCGCTGGCGCAGGGCGGCATCGCCGTCGAGCAGGTGGAGGCGGGCGAGGACCTCCAGGGCCACCGCGTTGCCGGCCGGCAAGGCACTGTCCAAAATCGTTTTGGTGCGCGCGATGAGCGCCGGGGCGTCGTCGGCCGTACTGCAGTAGCCGTGCGCGGCGCCATCCCAAAATTGAGCGTCGAGGTCGGCGAGCCAGGCGCGGGCGTGATCGAGGGTATCGTCGCCGGCGCCTGCCTCGTGGAGGGCGAGCGCGGCGCGTGCCATGTTGGCGTAGTCGTCGAGCATGGCGGCATGGCGCGCGCTGCCGAGCCGGTAGCTGTGCATGAGACGCCCGTCGATAGTCATGGCCTCGCGGATGAAGTCATAGGCCTGGCGGGCGGCGGCGATCCAGTCGGGGCGGTCGAAGACGAAGCCGGCCTTGGCCAGGGCCGCGATCATCATGCCGTTCCAGTCGGCCAGCACCTTGTCGTCCCAGGCCGGGCGCGGACGGGCAGCGCGGACGGCCAGGAGGCGCTGGCGCAGTTCGGGCAAGCGTGCTTCTTCGGCAGGGTCGAGGGCGGGCACGCGCAGGCGGTTCAAGACATTGCTGCCCTCCCAATTGCCGCCGGCGGAAACATCATAGGCCTTCTTGAAGACGTGCGCGTCGGCGCCGAGGGCGGCTTCGATCTCGTCCTCCGACCAGACGTAGAACCTGCCCTCCTCGCCTTCGCTGTCGGCGTCGAGGCTGGCGGCGAAGGCACCGCCCTCGGCGCGCATCTCGGCCAAGCTCCAGGCGACGGTCTCGTGCACCCGCTCGGCAAACAGCGCGTGGCCGGTGCTTTGCCAGACAAGGGTCAGCAGGGAGACGAGCTGGGCGTTGTCGTAGAGCATCTTTTCGAAATGGGGCACCAGCCAGAGTGCGTCGGTCGAATAGCGGGCGAAGCCACCGCCGAGATGGTCGTAGATGCCGCCCTGGCAGATGCGCTCGCAGGTCAGCAGGATGGCGGCACGGGCAGAGTCGTTGCCGTTGCGCAGGCCAGCGCGCCAGATGAGCTCGAAAAGGGCACATTGGGGAAATTTCGGTGCCCCGCGCAAGCCCCCGAGGGAGGGATCGATTTGTGCCAGCGCCTGGGCGGCAATGCGGTCGAGGTCGGCCTTGCCGGGGGCGCTGCCGGGCTGCCCGCGCTCGAGGCGGGCGAGGCCGTTGCGCAGGCTGGCGACATTGGTCAGGACCCGCGCCGGGTCCGAACGGTAGGCATCCTCGATGGCGCTGAGGACCTGTGGCAGGGCGGGACGGCCGTAGCGCGGCTCTGGTGGGAAGTAGGTGCCACCCCAGAATGGTTCGCCATCGGAGGTGAGGAACATGGTCAGGGGCCAGCCGCCCTGTTCGCCGAGCAGGGCCAGGGCGGTCTGGTAAATGCTGTCGATGTCAGGACGTTCCTCGCGGTCGACCTTGACACAAACGAACAGTCGGTTCATGAGGTCGGCGATGTCTTCGTGCTCGAAACACTCGTGCGCCATGACGTGGCACCAGTGGCAGGCGGCGTAGCCGACGGACAGCAGGATCGGCTTGTCCTCGTCGCGCGCGCGCGCCAACGCATCCGCGCCCCACGGCATCCAGTGGACGGGATTGTCCTTGTGCTGCAACAAATAGGGGCTGGTTTCCGCAGCCAGCAGATTGGCGGACATGGACCCTCGAGTCTCGCGCCGTCGCAGCCCTTGACGGCATTGAGTTGATGTTTGTAGCAGTATGAGGCGTCATTGCGCAGGGCTGCCGGGACACCTTACAAAGCCGCGCCTGAGAAAGGAATGCCATGGTCGAATCTGACGGCAAACGGAACGGATATTTTCGCGCCCACGTCTTTTGTTGCACCAATCAGCGCGATGCGTCCGATCCGCGCGGCTGCTGCCACGACCGTGGTGGTACGACGCTGCGCAACTATATGAAGGCAAAGGCGAAAAAGATGGGTATCGAGGGCATCCGCATCAACAATGCGGGTTGCCTGGATCGCTGCGAGGAAGGGCCGACCATGGTGATCTATCCGGATGGTGCCTGGTACCGCTGCAATAGCCGCGAAGACATCGACGAAGTGCTGCAATCGCATGTCGTCGAGGGTGTGCCGGTTGCGCGACTGCTATTACCAGATCGCGAGACGTGAGAGAGGCTATTCAAAACACGATAATCGCGCTTTCGACAGCGCCGGGTCGAGCAGGAATAGCCGTGGTTCGCCTATCCGGGCCGGCAGCAGGCGATGTTCTGCGAATCGTGGCGGGATCTCTACCGCCACCGCGTCGGGCGCATCTGGCGCGGCTGCGTGCGCCAGGGACGGCAGAGGCCATCGATCAGGCGCTGGTGTTGTGGTTTCCGGCGCCACGCAGCTTCACCGGCGAAGATGTGGCAGAGTTCCACGTTCACGGCGGTGAAGCCGTAGTCGCGGCTTGCCTCGAGGCGGCGCTGGCGGTGGAGGGGGTATGCCTGGCTGAGGCGGGGGAATTCAGCCGCCGCGCCTTCATCAACGGCAAGCTCGACCTGACCGAGGCCGAAGGCCTGGCCGATCTGATTGCTGCCGAGACCGAGGCCCAGCGTCGCCAGGCCCTGCGTCAGCTCGATGGCGCTCTCGGTCGGCAGTACGGCGCCTGGGCCGAGCGCTTGGTTCGGGCGTTGGCCGATGTCGAGGCGGCGCTGGATTTTGCCGACGAGGCGCTGCCTGACGATCTGGTGGCGAACGCGGTTCCGGCTGTGGCAGAGGTGGCGCGGGAGATCGCAGCGCATCTCGACGACGGGCGCCGGGGCGAGCGCCTGCGCGGCGGCCTGTCGGTTGCGGTGGTGGGGCCGCCGAACGCAGGAAAATCCAGTATTATCAACCAGTTAACCAATCGGGATGTGGCCATTGTCAGCCCGGCGGCGGGAACCACGCGGGACGTCATCGAGGCCCATCTGGATATCGGCGGCGTGGCGGTCGTGGTGGCGGATACGGCGGGCCTGCGCGAGGGTGGCGACGCCGTCGAGGCCGAAGGCGTGCGCCGCGCCCGCGCCCGCGCCGAGGCCGCGGATCTGGTGTTGGCGGTATTCGATGCAACGGCGGTGGGGGGACTCGATGATGAGGCCCTTTCCATCGTGGGCGAGGAGGGCTTTGTCTTGCTCAACAAGGCCGATCTGGTGACAGTGGCACTGCCGGCGACGATCGCCGGCCGGCCGGCCATCGCCACTTCCTGCGTGACCGGCGACGGGATTGAGGCCTTGGTCTCCGCCATCGCGGGAACCGTGGGGCCGGTGGCAGGCGTCGGTGCGCCGCTGACCCGCGCCCGCCATCGCGCCGCCTTGACCTCGTGCGTAGCAAGCCTGGAGCGCTTTGGCGGCAGCGATGCTCCGGAACTTGCGGCAGAGGATCTGCGGCAGGCGGTGCGGGAACTTGGGCGTATCACCGGGCGAGTCGATGTCGAGGATATCCTGGATGCCATTTTCGCTGAATTCTGTATCGGCAAGTGAGTGTTTCACGTGAAACATGTGCCGACATGGCTGGCGCCGGTCGCCCTCAGGGTGGTAGGGAGAGGCCCGGGATCGCAATAGAGAACGCCTGATGCGGGATATCGATGTCATTGTTGTCGGCGGCGGACACGCGGGCTGCGAGGCCGCGTCGGCAGCGGCGCGCCTTGGCGCCAGCACGCTGCTGATTACCCACGATCTGGCCACGATCGGCGCCATGTCGTGCAATCCGGCCATCGGCGGTATCGGCAAGGGCACTCTGGTGCGGGAGGTCGACGCGCTTGGCGGCATCATGGGCACCGCGGCGGACAAGGCCGGCATTCAGTTCCGCGTGCTCAACGCGCGCAAGGGACCGGCGGTGCAGGGCCCGCGGGCGCAAATCGACCGCGACCGCTATCGTTGCGCGGTGCGCGAAGCCCTTGAGGCCCAGCCGGATCTGACCGTGTTGGCGGGCGCGGTCGAGGACTTGGTCGTCGATGAGGATGGCCGCGTAGGCGGGGTGAGTCTCGGGAGCGGCGAGCGCCTTGCCGCCAAGGCTGTGGTCATCACCACGGGCACCTTCCTGCGCGGCATGATTCATATCGGCGAGCGGCAAATTCCGGCTGGGCGGGTCGGCGAAAGCCCGGCAATGGGCCTATCCCGAACGTTCGAGCGCCTCGAATTCCGGCTCGGCCGTCTGAAGACGGGCACGCCCCCCAGGCTCGCCCGTGACAGCATTGCCTGGGGCCGCCTCGAGGTTCAGCGGGGCGACGAGCAACCGCGGCCGTTCTCATTTCTCGGTGGCGGAATTGGGGCCGAGCAGGTGTCCTGCCATATCACCGGCACCACGCCGGCCACCCATGCCATAATCCGCGAGAATCTGGCGCGTTCGCCGGTCTATAGCGGCGCCTTCCAAGGGCCCGGCCCGCGCTATTGCCCGTCCATCGAGGACAAGGTGGTGCGTTTTGGCGATCGCGACCGCCATCAGATCTTTCTCGAGCCGGAAGGCCTGGCTAGCGACGTCGTCTACCCGAACGGCATCTCGACGGCTCTGCCCGAAGAGGTGCAAAAGGCGCTGATCGCCAGCATTCCCGGGCTGGAAAGGGCGGAAATCCGCCAGCCGGGCTATGCCATCGAATATGATTTCGTCGATCCGCGGGAGCTTGCACCGAGCCTGGAGGTGCGCCGCGCCCCGGGGCTATTTCTCGCCGGCCAGATCAACGGCACCACCGGTTACGAAGAGGCGGCGGGGCAGGGCCTGGTTGCCGGTTTCAATGCCGCGTTGTCGGCTTTGGGCCGGCCCCCGTTCGTGCTCGACCGTGCAGAAGCCCTGATCGGCGTGATGATCGACGATCTGGTGACGTTGGGGGCCAGCGAGCCCTATCGCATGTTTACCTCGCGCGCAGAATACCGCCTCAGTCTGCGCCCGGACAATGCGGATCTGCGCCTGACCGGGCTTGGCATCAAGCTCGGCGGCATCGGGTCCGAGCGCCAACGGTGCTTCGAGGAGAAGACAGGGGCGATATCCGCAGGCAAGGCGCGGCTCTCCGCCCTGCGCCTGACGCCGCGCGAGGCCCAAGAATACGGCCTGCGCCTGCGTCAGGACGGCCTGCGCCGGGACGGCATGGCGCTGCTGGCCTATCGCGACGTGGATTTGCCGCGCCTTGCCGCGATCTGGCCCGAGCTCGGGGCAATTCCGCCCGAGGCAGCGACTCAGATAGAGATCGACGCTCACTACGCCGCCTATCTCAAGCGCCAGGCCCGAGAAATCGAGGAATTCCGCCGGGAAGCGGCCCTGGCCATCCCCGGCGACCTGGATCTCGACGCCATTGGCGGGCTCTCGGCCGAAGCGCGCCAGGCGCTGGCCGCTGCCCGGCCGGCGACCCTGGCGGCGGCGGCGCGTTTGCCGGGGCTGACCCCGGCCGCGCTGACCGCGCTCCTCGTCCATATCCGCGGGCTCGCCGATGCCGCCTGAGATGTCGGCGGCGGACTTTGCCGCGGAAACCGGTGTTTCACGTGAAACACTGGCGCGCTTCGAGGCCTATCTGGCGCTCCTGGCGCATTGGCAAAGGCGAATAAACCTTGTTGCGGCCTCGACCCTGGCCGATCCCTGGCGCCGGCACATGTTGGATAGCGCCCAGCTCGCGCCGCTGCTGCCGGCCGATACCCGCAGAATCGCCGATCTCGGCTCGGGCGCCGGATTTCCGGGCTTGCCTTTGGCGATCTTGCTCCCCAAGGCGGTCGAAGTGCTGCTGATCGAAAGCGATTCGCGCAAATGTGCCTTTCTGCTGGAGGCGATCCGCGAAACCGGCGCCCCGGCGCAGGTCGTTGCGGCACGAATCGAGACAATTCCGGTCCAAGATATCGACGTCGTCGTGGCTCGCGCCTGCGCGCCTTTGGCCAAATTGCTGGGCTTGGCGAAACCACTGCTGAAACCGGACGGAAGGGCGCTCTTTCTCAAGGGCCGCCGGGCGGAAGAGGAATTGACCGCGGCCGGGGAAGCCTGGACAATAACCCTTGCGCGGCACCCGAGCCGCAGCGATCCAGACTCCACCATCTTCGAGGCGAGCGATATCACGCCGTGTCCGTGACCGCAGACGACAGCGACCCAGTGGCCACGGCGAAAGTCATCGCCGTTGCTAACCAGAAGGGCGGGGTGGGCAAGACCACCACGGCGATCAACCTCGCCACCGCCTTTGCCGCCATCAACAAGCGTGCGCTGGTGGTCGATCTCGACCCCCAGGGCAATGCCAGCACGGGCCTGGGCATCGCCGCGGCGCGGCGAGAGCGCACCAGCTATGACGTGGTGATGGGCGAGGCGAGCATGTCCGAGGTGGTGATGGCGACCGAAGTGCCGGGGCTTTTCCTGGTCCCTGCGGACGAGGACCTGGCGGGGGTGGAAATCGAGCTGGTGGCGGCGGAGGACCGGGTATTTCGCTTGCGCCGGGCCATCGAGACCATCGCTCAGGACTATGACTACATCCTAATCGACTGCCCGCCGGGGCTGGGGCTGCTCAATCTCAACGGCCTGGTCGCCGCGGATGGGGTGCTGGTGCCCTTGCAATGCGAGTTCTTCGCCCTCGAAGGCCTCAGCCAGCTTATTCGCACCATCGAGCGTGTGCGTCAGGGCTTCAATCCGGGGCTCGAGATGGAGGGCGTGGTGCTGACCATGTTCGACCGCCGCAACAACCTCTCCGAACAGGTCGCCAACGACGTGCGCCATTATCTCGGCGCCAAGGTTTTCGAGACCGTGATCCCGCGCAACGTGCGGGTCTCCGAGGCGCCGTCCCACGGCAAGCCCGTGCTGCTTTACGATTTCCGCTCGGCCGGGGCGCGGGCCTATATGTATCTGGTCAGCGAGATGCTGCGCCGCGAGCAGAAGACCGCGATGGTGAGTGCATGAGCGCCGCCCGCGAGCGTGGCCTGGGCCGCGGCCTCGGTGCCCTGATGGGCGAGGCGGGTGCCGCGCCCGGCCAGGAGCCCAACACCCTGGCGACTGCCGACTTGACGCCGGGCCCCTTCCAGCCGCGGCGCAATTTCGACCCGGACGAGCTCGACTCCCTGGCCGCCTCGATCCGCGAGCGTGGCATCATGCAGCCGATCCTGGTGCGTCCCGATCCCAAGGCGGAGGGCCGCTACGAGATCGTCGCCGGCGAGCGCCGCTGGCGTGCCGCGCAAGCCGCCCAGCTGCACGAGGTGCCGGTCATCATCCGCGACCTCGACGACCGCGACAGTCTCGAATTCGCCCTTATCGAAAACGTCCAGCGCCAGGACCTCGGTGCCCTGGAGGAAGCGGAGGGCTACCGCCGCCTGATCGACGAGTTCGAGCTCACCCAGGAAACCCTGGCGCGGCAGGTCGGCAAAAGCCGCAGCCACGTTGCCAACATGTTGCGGCTGTTGAGCCTTCCCGACGGTGTGCGCCGGATGGTAGACGACGGCGCGCTCAGCGCCGGCCATGCCCGCGCCCTGCTCAGCGCCCAGGATCCCGAGACCCTGGCCAAGACCGTCCAGGCCAAAGGCCTCAACGTGCGCCAGACCGAAAAGCTGGTGAAGCAGGCCGCGAGCGGCCTGGTCAAGGCCCTGGCGGCGAAAGTGCCGCGCAATCCGGACACGGTAAAGCTCGAGGAAGATACCTCAGGCGCGCTCGGCATGCGGGTCAAGCTGGTCGAGCGTGGCGAGGCCGGCGAGCTGCGCATCGCCTATCGCAGTCTCGAGCAGCTCGACGACCTTATCGCAAAATTGCGCAACTAACGATTAGCAGCAGCAGTGAGCCGCGTCAGCGCCTGACCGCAGATCGCCTCGGCCGGCAGGCCGGTGCTCTTGCAGTCGATCTCGGCTTGCAGCAACAGCTCCAGCGCGGCCGCCAGGGTCGCCGCCGGCCAGCGCCGCAGCTGCGCCGTGAAGGCGGACTTGCGCTTGAAGAAGACGGGCGGGCGCAGCCTGGCGAGCGCGCTTTCGGCGTCAGGGCTGGCGGCAACCCGATGCAATCGCTGGAAATGCCGCTCCACCGCGCGCAGCGCGCCGACCGGATGCACGCCGTCGAGATGCAGGCGCGCCAGGCTGCGGCCGACGCCGGCATGGTCGCCGCCGGCCACCGCGTCGGCGAGGTCGTCGAGGGTAACGGAGGCGCTGTCGCCGACCACGGCCTCGACCGCGCCCTCGTCCACTTCCGCCGCGCCCTCGCCGACATAGAGCGCAAGCTTGTCGATCTCAGCCCGGCTCAGCTTGCGGTCGCTGCCGAGCCTGGCCAGCAGCGCCGAGCGGGCGCCGGGCGTCGCGCGCAATCCGTAGCCGGCCAAGCTTTCATCTATGACGCCTTCGAGGCTGGCGGCATCGTCGGCGTAGCAGGCGACGGCGGCGGCGTTGTCGGCGGCCTCGAAAAGCTTGCGCAGACGCGAGCTCGGGCCCAGCTCGCCGGCCTCGACCACGACCAGGCTGTCACCGGCCGCCACTTCCAGCCAGGCCGCCGCGGCGTTCGCGGCGTCGTTGCCGGCGTCACGCACCCGCACAACGCGGCGCCCGCCTGTGAGTGCCTGGGCGGCGGCCTCATCGGCCAGCAGGGCGGGGTCGCCGGCGACGGTCTTGCCGGTCAGCTCGGAGACGCGGAAGGGATCGCGCAGGTCGTCGACCACCGTGCGGGCCAGGCTCTCGGCGCGCTCCTGCACAAGGCCGCGGTCGGGGCCGTAGACCAGCACCGCCACAACGCCGGCCTGGGGCTTGCGGCAAAAGCCGACCGCGCGCCCGGCCGGGATCTTCACTGGCCGTGCCTGCGGTCGAAATAGAGCGTCAGCCGCTCGACAATCTTGCGGCCGATCTCGCGCGCCGCGCGGCGCCCGGCACTTTGCTCGGCAACCAACGTGGCGAAGTCTGCGGATTCGACGATGTTGTAGCTGGTCACGGTGCGCACAGCGGCTTGGTCGAGCACCGTGCCGCTGCCGCTCTCGGCCAGCACGTAGCGCGCATTGAGATGGAAATCATAGCGCCGCACCAGGGTATCGCGCTCGGTCACCAGCGCAGTGATGCCTTCGCTCAAGGTTATGCTGAGGCGATATTGCGGGCGTTCGTCGGCACCCCTTCGCGCCAGGTCCTGGTTGAGCAGATCGGCGAGATCCGGGCCCAAATTGCCGAGAATCTCTGCCACCTCGACGCGGGCGAGGTCGGCTGCGATCTCGCCGCCGCCGCGCTCGCCATGCAGCGGCCGGAAGCCGCAGCCCGCCAGGGCCGCGGCAACAAGTATGATGGCAATGTTTCTAGACCACGACATTGACGATACGGTTGGGCACGACGATCACCTTGCGTACAGCCTTGCCGGCGATCGCCGCCGCAACCTTGGGCTGGGCCAGGGCCTCGGCCTCGACCGCCGCGGGGTCCGCATCCGGCACCAGCTCGAGGGTCGCACGCTTCTTGCCGTTGACCTGCACGGGCACCACGAGGCGCTCCTCCGCCGTCAGCGCCGCATCCGCCTCGGGCCAGGGTTGGCGGCAGGCATAGCCGTCACGACCGAGCGTCGCCCAGGCCTCCTCGGCGAAATGGGGCATCATCGGCGCGACCAGCAGGACCAGGGTCTCCAAGGCCTCGCGCAACACGGCACCGGCGGCCTCGCCTGTCGGCTGATAGGCGCCGATGGCATTGGAAAGCTCGCGGATGCGCGCTACGCCGCGATTGAAGCGGAAACGCTCGATATCGTCGCTCACCGCGGCGATGGCGCGATGGGTGGCCTGCCTGAGCGCGAGGTTGGCGGCATCGAGCTCGCCCGGCATGGCGCTGCCGGGCGCAGCTAAGGGCACGGCTGGCTCGGTGATCATGCGCCAGAGCCGCTGCACATAGCGCCAGACCCCTTCGATACCGGACTCGGTCCATTCCAGATCGCGCTCGGGCGGGCTGTCGGAGAGCATGAATAGCCGCGCCGAATCGGCCCCGTAGCGGGCGATCATGTCTTCCGGGTCGATGACATTGCGGCGCGACTTGCTCATTTTCTCGGAGCGCCCGAGGGTGACGCTTGCGCCGTCGCTGCGCCGGGTGGCGCCGTTCTCGCTGCGCTCGACGTCCTCCGGGTAAAGCCAGGTGCCGTCCGCCGCGCGATAGGTTTCGTGGCAGACCATGCCTTGGGCCAGCAGGCCGGCAAAGGGCTCATCGAACTCGACATAGCCGCAACGGCGCAAGGCACGCATGAAGAAGCGCGAATAGAGCAGATGCAGGATGGCGTGCTCGATACCACCGATATACTGATCGACCGGCATCCAGCGCCGCATCGCCTCGGGCTCCAGGGGCACGTCGGCATCAGCGCAGGCGAAACGGGCAAAATACCAGGACGAATCGACGAAGGTGTCGAAGGTATCGGTGTCGCGCTCGGCATCGCCGCCGCAGGCCGGGCAGGCGACGGACTTCCATTCGCTGTGGCGGTCGAGCGGGTTGCCCGGCTGGTCGAAGCTGACGTCGTCGGGCAGGGTCACGGGCAGATCCGCCTCCGGCACCGGCACGATGCCGCAGCTCGGGCAGTGGACGACCGGGATCGGGCAGCCCCAATAGCGCTGACGCGAGGCGATCCAGTCGCGCAGGCGATAGGTGGTCTCGCGCGCACCCTCGCCGCTGGCGTCGAGGCGGTCGATCACTGCGGCCTTGGCCTCTGCCACGCCGAGCCCATCGAGAAAATCGGAATTGACGATCACGCCATCCTCGACAAAGGCCTCGCCCGCTACGGCAAAGCTCTCGTCGGCATCGCGCGGGCGCACCACGGTGAGGATCGGCAGCTCGTATTTGGTGGCGAACTCGAAGTCGCGGTGGTCGTGGGCCGGCACGCCGAAGATGGCGCCGGTGCCGTATTCCATAAGCACGAAATTGGCCACATAGATCGGCAATGTCGCGCCTTCGACCAGCGGGTGGATGGCCTCGAGCCCTGTGCGATAGCCCATCTTCTCGGCGGTCTCGAGCTCGGCCTCGGAGGTGCCGGTGCGGTTGCACTCGACAATGAACTCGGCCAGGGCCGAATCGCTCTCGGCAAGCTCGCCCGCCAGTGGGTGATTGGCGGCGATGGCACAGAAACTGGCGCCGAAAAGCGTATCGGGCCGGGTGGTGAAGACCTCCAAACGGTCGTCGCGGCCGGCCAGGCGAAAGCGCAGGCGTGCGCCCTCGGAACGGCCGATCCAATTGGCCTGCATGGTGCGCACGGAATCGGGCCAGCGTTCCAGCTCGTCGAGGCCCTCGAGCAGGGAATCGGCGAAGTCGGTGATGCGGAACATCCACTGCGGCAGCAGACGCCGCTCCACCAGCTCGCCGGAGCGCCAGCCGCGGCCATCGATCACCTGCTCGTTGGCCAGCACCGTGTGATCGGCGGGATCCCAGTTCACCCAGGCTTCCTTGCGGTAGACCAGGCTCTCGCCAAGCATGTCGAGAAACATCTTCTGTTCGTGGCGGTAATAGTCCGGCGAACAGGTCGCGACCTCGCGGCTCCAGTCATAGGACAGGCCCATGGATTGCAGCTGGCCGCGCATGGTGGCGATGTTGCTCCAGGTCCATTTGGCGGGATGTACGCCCTGTTCTATGGCGGCGTTTTCCGCCGGCATGCCGAATGCGTCCCAGCCCATGGGGTGAAGCACGTCGAAACCGCGGGCGCGTTTGTAGCGGGCCAGCAGGTCGCCGAGGGTATAGACCCGCACATGGCCCATGTGGATGCGCCCGGACGGGTAGGGAAACATCTCGAGCACATAATAGGGCGGGCGCTCGCCCTCGGCACCGGTCGCGAAAACCGAGTCCGCCTCCCAGGCCTGCTGCCACTTGGCCTCGGTCGCTTGCGGATCGTATCGCGCCATGGGGTTCGCTTCCTGGACTTGAGAAATTTGATCGCGTTCGCTTCCGCCAGCGCCACTTGGCGCTGGTTCCGTCACACCGGGAAGGGCTTTATTCCTGGCTGGCGAGGGTGCGGATTCTGAGCTGGCGGGCGCGGGTCAGAATGGCGTTCTCGAGGTCCGTGGACATGGAGTCCGCGACCGCCGCGTCGATCCAGCCGTTGGCGCCCTGCTCCTGACGGAATACCGATACCCTGACACCGTCGGCGCGCAGCGCCCGGTCGAGAATAAACGCCGAAACCTTGAAGCGCTCGCTTGGCGTCTGTGGCGGTGTGTACCAATCGGTGATGATGACGCCGCCGAAAGGGTCCGCCGAGGTCAGCGGCAGGAAGGAAAGCGTATCGAGCGAGGCGCGCCAGAGGAAGCTGTTGACGCCGATGCCGGCGCCGCCGCCGCTGCTACCCGCGTCCGGATTGTAGTTGGGGCCACCGAGCAGGACGATGCCGTCGCCGCCCATCAGGCTTTGCTCGCGAATGCCGCTGCCCGGATTGGCCGAATAGGTGCCCCAAGTTTCGTCGTTACCGGAGGGATAATCGGCCTTGACGTCGATATCGTCGGAGCAGCCGGAGAGCGTGGGCAGCAGCAATGCCGCCGCCATTGCCAAAGCCAGCGAGCGCCGGGGACGAAGTGCCACGGATGAAGTGGTCATAAGCAAGCGAACCCTCAGTCGGCGGCCATATCGCAACAGGGCGAAACCGCCAGCACACAGCCAATAAGAAAGGGGCGACAGCATAGCTGTCGCCCCCTCCCAAGTCGAGACCGAAGCTTCGTGGTTAGAAGCTCAGCACAAGACCGCTGATGATCGCAATAGCGTCGTTGTCGAGGTTGGTCGCACCATTCACTGTGGTGTCGCTCGCAGACTGGGTGTGATCGAAGTCCGCACCCACCAACTCGGCATAGAACTTGAGGCCGGGAGCGACCTGATAGCCGAAGCTGATCGCCCAGGCATCTACCTCGAAGGACTCGGTGAACGTGGAAGGCGATAAGCCACCCAAGGTATTCGCGGTACCGCCCGCGTTGGCCAACGCCTCAGCAGCAGTAATACCGCGGTTCGAGGACGAGGTATCGGTGTGCATGTACTGCACCTCGACGCCGTACGGACCCTGGAAGTAGGCCGCCTCAGCGGTCCAGCCGTCGCTTTCCGCGCCGTAGTCGCGGCCCTTGATGGCGCCGGAGGAGCCCTCGTCCCAGTACGAGCCACCGACCTGGAAGCCACCGAACTTGATGCGGGCACCAAGCTCGAAGATGCCGAGACCGGTCGCGTCCTTGAGATTGTTGCGGCCGGTGGTCCCGGAAGTAGCCGTCAGGTAGCCATCGGACATGACGCCGATCGCCGACAGCGCGAGGCTGACGTCGCCGAAGTCGCCATTCCACTGGGCGCCGATACCGATCACGTCCTTCATCAGACCGTTGTTGTCAACACCGCCGGTGCCCTGAGCGCCGAAGGCGTTCCGGTTCGGGGTGTAGCTGATACCAGCCTGGAAGCCCGCGAAGACCGGGGTGTAGTAGGTCACCTTGACGGACTGATCGAACCAGAAGCGATTCACAGAGCCGTTGCGGTAACGCATGCCAGCCTGACCGAGGTCAGCCGACGGGTTGATGACGTAGCTCTTCCACGGCGTGTCGAGACCGCCATAACCGGCATACGTGTTACAGGTCACGCAGAGGTTGAGGCCGGCATCGGCGCCGATCCAGTTGCCGAACTCCATCGAGCCCCAGCCACCGGACATGTAGATGTACTCACGCCCCGGATAGCCATTGCTGGCCACGGCGCCGGTGTTGAAGTGGACCTTGGCGCCGTAGACGAGACCGTTGTCAGCCGTCATTTCGCCGTTGAAGTAGATCTCGGCGAAACGACCGTTGACGAACTGGCCGTCACGGGTGTTGCCGCTGGCGGCGTTGTTGTCATTGTCGGCAATACCGGCTTCGAACTGCGCCACCATCGACGCGGTCAGAATCGGCACACCTTCTTCGGATTTTGACTGGATAGGCATGGCAAGGGCGCTAGTGGCGACCGCCGATGCTCCAACCAGTGCGGTAGTTCCAAGAAGAACTTTCTTCATTAGTTTTTCGACCTCCACACTTGGGTCCATGGGCCCGAGGGTTCATGAACCCCGTAACCCGGCTCCTACATACCCAAACGGCCCACACACAGGCTGTTCGGCTCCTTGACGGTCGCCATCAAGAACATCGCCACCCCGCGGCTGATCCTTGAAACCGTCCTGCGCAACGAAGCTGCGCGCTTTTGTTTAAATATTTTGCGGGCATCCAAATCAACTTTTACGAAACACCACAGTGTTCTTTGAGTCACGTTGTGGCAAATAGGCAACAAAACGGCCACTCAAGGTCTGTTTTCAGTCGGATTCGGGGCTGCCCAGCGCCTCGGCCAGGGTCGCGAGCCTATCGCCCAGGCGCTGTGCCTGGTGGTGAAAAAGCGCCTGTGACGGGTCGATGACCGCGGCGCAGGCGTCTTCCGGCGCCAGCTCTAGGAAGCCCAGCAAGGCCGCTGCGGTGGCGGCCGGCTGGGCGATGAGGTCGTCGAAAGCGACCTCGTGCACGGGCAGGGCCAGGCTGCGCCGCCAATGGTCGAGCAGGCGTTCGACATTGCGCCAGTGGCCGCCGATATCGGCGAGGTCGTAGGCATAGGGGCTGGCGCCGGCGAAATCCTCGAAGTAGCAGGCGAGGCCGGCGTCGAGCGGGTCGCGGCGGCAGATTACCACGCGGGCATCGGCAAACAGGCTGCGGACCAGGCCGAGGTGGAAGACATCGCCCGGAATGGCCTCGACAGCGAAGTCGGCACCTGCCGTGCGCGTGGCCATGCGCTCGCGGTGGCGGACTGTGGCCTCGGTGCCTGCCGCGCCGGTCAGAGCGCCGATGTCGTCGAGATAGCCGAAGCCTTGGCCGCCGAAGCGCCTTGCGGTGGCGTGCAACAGACCGCCAGGGCCAAGGCCCGCAACCTGTGGGTGGGCACAAAGCACGCGTTCAACCAGGCGCACACCTGCCCTTTGCATGCCGACCACGAAGACGGGCGTTGGCCTGGTGGGCGTGGCCGCGGCGCGGGCGGCAGCGGGAAAGGCGGCAATCAGGCGCTCGACCAGCGCCGTCTCCGCGGCCAAGTCGAAGCGGGTGCCTTTAAGGCGATTGGCCTCGTGCGCGGTCTGCAATGCGGCCTCCGCCTCGCCCGAGCGATATTGCACGCGGGCCAGGGCGAACAGCAGCTGTCGGCGCATCACCGCGGGCAGGGTGTCGTCGGCGAGGGCCGTTCGCAGGCCCTCGTGCGCTGCAGCCAACCCGTCCGCGTCTGCGGTCTCGGCACGGGCCAGGGCCAGCTCGGGATCTTCGCCCTTGATGCCGGCGAGCACGGCCCGGGCGACGTCGACATCGCCGAGCGCGGCAAGGCCGCGTGCGGCCGCAGCCGGGGCACCACGCTTGGCCGCTGCGTGGAAGTTCTCGGCAGCGCGGGCGCCGTTGCCGGCCATGGCATAGGCGTTGGCCAGCTCGCAAATCAAGGCGGCAGAGCCTGGCGCCTTCTTGCTTGCGGCTTGCAGGGCGGCAACAGCCTCCTCGACCTCGCCCGTCTGTTGCAGCGCCATGGCCAGGCGTTGGGCACCGGCGGGCTCGCCCGGCACCAGCGCCTCGAGCTCGCGATAGGCGGCCAGGGCACTGTCGACATTGCCCGCATGCATCAGCACGTCGCCCAGCGCCAGGCGGATCTGCGGCACGGCGGGCTGCAGCTCGGCGGCCCGTGCCAGCGCCAGCTCGGCACCGGCCCAGTCGCCGGTCTCGGCCAGGGCTTGGCCGAGATGGGTCAGCGCGCGCGGGTCGTCGGGCTCGTGTTCGAGGCCCTTGCGGAAATGCGCCGCCGCTTCGGCAAAGCGGCCCTGGCCGGCGATCGCCAGGCCAAGATTGTGGTGGCCGGCGGCGAATTCGGGGTCGGCCTTGACGGCGGCAAGGAACTCACCTTGTGCTTCCTCGGCGGCTCCCGTTTCCAGAAGCGCTTGGCCTAAGGCATTGCGAATGCTGGCATTTCCGGGCTCGACCCGGGCCGCCATGCGAAAATGGTCGAAGGCGGCCTCAACCTTGCCCTTTCCTTGCATCAACAGCCCCAGCTGCATAAGCGTAGGCGCATGGCGCGGGGCGTGGGCGAGGATGTCTCGGTAGAGCGTCTCGGCCTGGGCGAGGTCGCCGTTGCGGTGGGCTTCCGCGGCGGTTTCGAAGAGGCGCTCGGCGGCGCGGGTTTCCTCCCAGGCCTGATCGTCGATGGCCGGCGAGGCCAAGGCCTCGACCAACGGGCCGAGGTGGCTGGCATAGTGCTCGTGCCGCTTTACCGAGCCGCGGTAGATGGGCTGGCGCACCTGGTCGTAGCTGGCCGTCAGCGTGCGCCGTTCCGAGCTGTGGAAGGCGAGGCAGGCGTCGTCCCAAGGCAGGCCGAGGAAGGCGATCATGTCGCGGCTCATGCGCTCCTGGTCGGCGACCAGCTGCTCGTACGGCACGGTGAGTATCTCGAGGCCACCATCCGCCTGCCAATGGGCCATCAGGCGCTCGTAGAGACGGTGATGAGCACCGAGACTGGCGAGGTCGTGGGAATAGCCGTGGCCGGAGTAGAAGTTCTGGAAAAAGCACGACAGGCAGGTGTCGAGCGGATCCCGGGTGCAGTGGATGATACGCGCTTTCGGAAAGAGCTGGCCGATCAGCCCGAGATGGCGGTGGTTGTGGGGCAGCTTGTCGGTGACCCGCTCGGCTCCGCCCGACAACGTAGCCAAGCGCGCGAGATGCGCCTCGGCGAAGCGGTCGAGCAGCGCCTGGTCGGCTTCGGCCATGCAGTCCGGATAGCGCACCTCGCCGCCCATCTCGATGGCGATGGCCTTGCCGAGGTCGGGAATGTCGGCAAGCTCGCCGGCGCCGTGCACGGCAGGGTGGCTGGCCAGGATGGCCTCGACCAGGCTGGTGCCCGAGCGCGGCATGCCGACGATGAACACCGGCACCTCGCTCGCGTTGCTCGCCTGCGCCAGGCGCTCGCGCCAGCCCGCGGCGTAGACTTGCTCGCTGACGCTGGCGTCGCGCACCTGCCCGGCATGGTCGTAGGGCCGGCTGTCGAGATCGTTGCCATGGGCGTAAGCCGCGAAGGCTTCGTCGTAGTGGCCGAGGGCATCGCTGAGGTCGCCGAGGCGGAAATAAAGCGTTTGGCGGGTCTCGGTATCGAGCCCGTCTTTCTCGAGCAGCGCCGCAACCTTCGTCTTCGCCTCCTCGAGGCGGTCGACGCGCTTGGCGAGGACGGCAAGCTCGGCGACCACGGCGGGATCCTCGGGCGCGCTGTCGAGCAGGGGCGCGAAGCGCCGCCAGGCTTCGTCGAAATTGCCCTGGCGCTCTAGATTATTGACCTGATCGACCACCAGCGTGGTGCTCGTGTCGCTTTCGCTGGCGCGCTCGAACAGGTCCAATGCCTCCTCGTAGCGGTCGGAGTATTCCAGCGCCCAGCCGAGATATCTGAGAATGGCCGAGTTGTCGGGCATCAGCTTCAGCGCCCGCTCGAAACACGGCACCGCCTTGTCGGGCTTGCGCTCGCTCATCAGGGTGATGCCGAGATTGGTCAGGGTCTCCGGGTTTTCCGGCCTGAGGTCGAGGGCCGCGGCGAAATGCGGTGCCGCCTCCTCTGTGCGATGCAGGGCGGCCAGGGCGGCGCCGATATTGTTGTGGGCCGAGCCGTGCTGCGGCTCGAGGCGCAGCGCGGTCTCGAAATGGGGCACCGCCTCCTCGATGCGCCCGCCCTGGCGCAGCGCCTCGCCGAGATTGTTGTGGAAATCGGCGGCATCCGGCGCCAGCGCCACGGCTTTCTCGAAATGGGGGACGGCGCGCTTCGCGTTGCCCATCTCGGAGGCGATGATGCCGGCCATGTTCCAGACCAGCGGATGCTGGGGCACCGCCTTGGTCAGCTCGCCGACCAGCGGGCGCGCGTCCGCGAAGCGCTGATCGCGCATCAGGCGGACTGCCTTGTCGAGCTTTTTCTGAAGTTTCTCTCGGGGCGTCATTGCGGAATCCGTATAGCACCGATTTTGGAGGGCGGGAAGGTGTGGCGCTGGGTTCCGGTTAAGCCTTCCTCCTAAGTGCCGCCCGCTCCATGAGTCGATGGTTGCCACTTTGCGTATCTGCCAGTCATGTCAAGGATTTCACCGGCCGAAGGCCGGCGCTTCGCGTCCTTGACACGACTGGCGGATATGCCACCTGCTCACCATGGATTCATGGCGCTCTCGGCCATTTCCTTCAGGTGTCGGCTAGCGACCCCAGTGCGGCGATTCCGCAGGCGCCGCTACCGCGTAGGCGGGCAGCCGTGCGATCGTCGATGCCGCCAAGCGCGAAGACCGGGATCGGGGCCTCGCGCACCAGCCTTGCGAAACGAACCGCGCCAAGCGCCGGCGCGCCGGGATGGCTGGCGGTGGGGAAGACCGGCGAGACGAGGCAGGCGGCGGCACCCGCGCGGGCCGCCCGCAGTATTGCCGTGCGATCATGGGCGGCAGCGGTGACCAGGCCGCGCCGGCAACGCGCCAGCGCCACCAGCCCTTGCGGCAGGTGCAAGCCGGCCCCGAGCGAAGCCGCCAGGCGGGCATCGGCGCCGATCAGCAAGACCAGGCGGCGGCGGCGGCAAGTGCGGGCGAGGGACTTGGCGAGACGCGTTCTGCCGGGGGCATCGTAGTCGCGCAGCAACACGGCAGAGCCCGCCGGCAGGCGCGCCGCGGCGGCCAGCGGGTCGGCCAGGCGCGCGCTGTCGACAATGAGGATCAGCGCCGGCAGGCCGCCGCCGTGGCGCGAATTGTACCGCCTGGCCCAGTTTGCTACGGTCATGCGCCCGACCCTAGTGGATCGACCGAGACATTTGAATTCCTGTGGCGCAAGCTTGTGTTGCGGCTAAAGCGCTCAAATGTCTTGATAAGTCGATCCATCAACCAAGATGGCTAGTGGTTCGATATGATGGAATCAAACCACTAGAGCAAGTCCGACCATGCCCGATACTCCCATTGTTGACGTTGCCGCCAATCTCGCTGCGGTGCGTGCGCACATTGCTGATGCCGCAATCGCGGCCGGCCGCGCCGGCGATGCCGTGACCCTGGTCGCGGTCTCCAAGACCCATGCGGCCGAGCGCATCGTGCCGGTTCTCAAGGCCGGCCAGCGCGTCTTCGGCGAAAACCGGGTGCAGGAGGCGCACGGCAAATGGCCCGGCCTGCGCGAGAGCTATGCGGACGTCACCCTGCACCTGATCGGCCCTCTGCAGACCAACAAGGTGCGCGAAGCGGTCGCCCTGTTCGACGTCATCGAGACCGTCGACCGCGCCAAGCTCGCTAAGGCCATCCGCCGCGAGATGGACCGCCAGGGCCGCGAGCCCGCCTGCTACGTCCAGGTCAACACCGGTGCCGAGCCGCAAAAGGCGGGCGTGCTGCCGGACGCCGCCGACGCCCTCATCGAGACCTGCCGCGAGAGCCACCGCCTGCCCGTCCGGGGCCTCATGTGCCTGCCCCCCATCGAGGACGACCCAGCCCCCCACTTCGACCTCCTCGCCCGCATCGCCGAGCGCAACGCCCTGCCGACTTTGAGCATGGGCATGACCGCGGATTTCGAAGTCGCCATCGCCCATGGTGCGACCCATGTGAGGGTGGGCACGGCGATCTTCGGGCCGAGGGGGGAGCGGGCTGCTTAGGCAACGATCAAATGGCCTATCAGGCTCCGCGGCAACCATCGACTTTTGGCGCGAGCCGCGCATGTCGGTGTGTGGCAGTCGGCTCTACTAAGAAACCCCATCGCCTCCTGCGAATATGCAGGGGATTTGGCGTGCGAATGTTTTTGGTATGTGGCAATTCTCTAGCGCAGGGCATCAATAAGGATTCGTTGGCGGCCACCAATGGCGACCGGCTCCGGGGCAATCTCGGACCTCAGCGTATTCGGTCATTCATGCGTAAACCCGACCCTTACTTGCCTTATAACAAGGCCTATTTCGGCCCTTCTAACAGCGCCCTAGCCTCCTGTAAGTCTGCAGCGTCGAGACCCTCCGTGAACCAGCCATATATCGACGCCAATAGGTCGTGGGGGGCATGGGCCTCGCCACGTTCCTGAAGATGTCGTGCCAGGGATACGCTGGCGCGGAGTTCGAACAGCTTGGCTTCTTGGCGCCGAGCGAATTCGATCGCCTCGCAATAGCACGCTTCGCCCTTACCCTCTTCGCCGAGCCGACGATAGAGGTCACCGCGAACCCGGATTGTCTCAGCCCGATAAAGCCCCTCACCCCATCGATCCCATGGTTCGTCAGCTTCGTCGAGCAGCGCTTCGGCATCAACCAGGTCACCGCGCGCTATTAGGGCTTCAGACAGCAAAGTCTTGAAGTGGGGAACCACCATTCCGGCTCCGGATCTCGAATAATCCTCAATTCCCTGTCGCATCTGGAGAATGCCTGAGTCTAGCTCTCCCCGGCGTGTCATCGCATAACCCTGTATGGTCGAGGCGAGAGCAAAATAATACGCGATGTTGTGATCGGAACAGAATGCGACAGTCTTTTTCGCAATCGTATCAATGCGATCAACGTCACGCATGAAGTCGAAAGTAAGTAGGGGTACAGCCAATGCATATGCTTGGCTATAGACGTGATTTGTTTTGAAGGCGGCCTTGACCCCGGCGTCCACATTGGCACGCGCGCGATCCAGGTAGCCGAGACCGGCCAAGGCAATGGACTGCATGATGTAACTCGACATCTCATGGTCCTGGCCATAAGTAAGTGCAAGATTCTCGCGCTCGGTGGCATCGAACAAGTCGCGCACGATGTCTAAATGCCTCACGCTGAGCGGGAACTGGCCCGACGAAAATGCGAAGAGGCCGATCAGCCTGTGCGCTTCAAGAATGGCATCGTCTCGCTTCTCGCGTTCGGCACGCTCCAGCATGTCTTCGGCCATCTTGAGGGCGCGAATACTGTCCCCAACCACCATGTGGTATTGGGAAGCCCCACTGAGCGCTTGAAAAATGTGCTCGCCTTCGCCCGTCGTTTCGCACAGCTCTGTGATGCGCTCATAGACTTTGCCCGTTTCAGGTGCGGCGTAACCCTTCGTGTTCATCAATGGGGCCGCAAGAACGTTCAGCAGACGCATTTCATGTTCGGCAGGATTGGACTCGGCTGGCAATACCGGGACGAGCGACAATGCCGTTTGCAGATGCGCGACAGCTTCAACGTTGCTGGAGTGGCGGCTAGCAAGATTTCCAGCACTCTCCCAATACGTGATGGCTTCGATGCTTCGCCCGGCCTTTGTCAAATGTTGGGCGATAGTCTCGGGCTCGCTCGTGGCTATGTCGGGAAAGCGGTTGATTAGCTCATCGGCCACAGCAGAATGAAGCTGAATGCGACGGCTCTTGAGAAGTGACTCGTAAGCCGTATCCCGGATGAGAGCGTGCTTGAACAGATAGCTATCATCGGGCGGATCACCGTCGGAAATTATTAGCTCGGCCTCGACCAGTTGTCCAAGTGCGTCGCTCAGTTTCTCGTCGTTCAGCGGCGACAGGAGAGCCAACAGATCGTAGGAGAACTCGCGGCCGATACAGGCGCCAATCTGCGCCACCTCCTTAGTCCGCCCCAGACGATCAAGCCGCGCCATCAGTGAATCGCGCAGCGTCGAGGGTATGGCCAGCCTTGAAAGCGCACCGGTTGACACAAATTCGTTTGCCTTCTCCTCGACGATGCCGCTCTCCAGCACCGTCTTGGTCAGTTCTTCGACAAATAGCGGCACCCCGTCCGTCTTCGTTACGATCTCGTCAATTACGTTGCGCGGCAATTGTTTGCCACCAGTTACCTGCATGACCATTGATGCGGCTAAGCGGCGATCGAGTCGACCAATATTATGTAAGGTTACGTAGTTACGTCCGACCCACGGTGGCGTAAGATCGGGGCGGAAAGTTATCACCAGCAATATAGGCGCCAATGCAATCGCATCGATGATCGCGTCGAGCGTTTCCAGCGTCGTCGGATCGGCCCAATGCGCATCCTCGAACAACACCAGTAGCGGTCCGCCTCGTGCGTGCCGGACGAAGCTGCTGGTAATAGCTGACAGCGTTTCATCCTTTTGCTTCTCTGGCGTGAGACCGTGTTCCGGATAGCGCTGCGCTGTCTCAAGCCCTAGCCCGGATTATTCACGGCTCGGTAGAATATGGTTGGTGAGCGTATATTAA
>CAYPAX010000026.1:0-41264 GCA_964408735.1 uncultured Rhodospirillaceae bacterium
TCATCGTCTGGGAGTGAGAATCAGCAAAGCCACTTAATCAACGGGCTGTTAGGAGGTGGATTTCTCTCGATGCCGCAGGCGGGTCTCAGGCGCCGCGCATCACGCTCACCGCCGAGGAGCATGCCTTCCTCAACGATCATCCCCGACTGGTCGTCTTGAACGAGCCTCGACTTCATCCTTACACATTCCTCGAGGACGGCGTGGCGCATGGGCATTCGGTCGACCTTCTGGCGTTGATGTTCGAGGGATTGGAGACCGAGTTCGACTATGGAATCCGTGATCGCTCGATGGATTACGCAAGTCTGCTGGACGATCAAGAGGCGGATATTCTGACATCGCTGCTGATTACGCCACACCGGCAGGAGCGCATGCTGTTTTCCGATCCGATAAGCCGGGTCGGCTATCCGGCGATTATCATGCGGTCTCAGGATCCGCCCCTCATCCCGACCTGCCGATCATAGCCATCACCGCCCACGCCATGGACGAGCATCGCCAAGCCTGCCTGGCGGCGGGCATGAACGACCATATCGCCAAGCCCATCGATGCCGGCGAGTTGAAAATCATATTGTCGCAATGGCTCGAGTTGCGTGAGGCGGCAAGCGGATCGCAAGCTCAAACGCCGCCGCTCTTGCCGGACAGCCTGCCCGGTTTGGAGATTGCCGCAGGAGTCAAGCGCATCGGCGACGACGCGGCTCTCTACTACAATTTCCTGCTCGATTTTCCCAAATGGACGAGCGGCAAGGATGACGAGATACGCCAGGCATTGGCGGCCGGCGATGTCAAGGAAGCGGAAAAGCTTGCCCACACCTTGCGGGGCACCGCATCGAGCATCTTTGCCAACAAGGTCGCCGAAGCCGCGACGACCTTGGAAAAGACCCTGGCCAAAGGGGAAGACGGCCCCTTCGACGAATTGGTTGATCGCATCGAGGCCAGCCTGAATGAGGCCCATGCCTCCATCGCCAGCTTGGGCCTCAGCGAACAGGCTGCGCCTATGGAAATCCATGACGGTGACAGGATGCCGTGACCGACCCGTCTGTCGGAATATTGGCAAGGCTGGAGCCCAGGCGTCACGCGAACGCCGCCCGCAACACCTCGCCGATCTTCGCGATCGCGCGCTCGGCGTGGGGCAGGAAGTTGCCCATGCCGAGATAGCCGTGGATGGTGCCTGGGTCGCAGTGATACGTCAGCGGCACGCCGGCGGCGGCGATGCGATCGGCGTAGTCCTTGGCTTCGTCACATAGCGGGTCGAGACCTGCCGTCAGCACGATCGCGCTCGGCAGGCCGGCGACATTCTCGTCCAGGCCCGGCGCGGCGCCGACCTCGCCATGGCGCGTGGCATCGGGCAGGTAGTGTGCGTTGAACCAGTCGATGGTCGGCTTGTCGATGGGGAAGACGTCGGCGCAAGCCCGTCGCGTCTCGGTATCGGCATTGGGGTCCATATAGGGATAGATCAGCACCTGGCAGCTGATCCGATCGCGGCGCTGCTGGGCGACATAGGCGGCAAGCCCGCCGCCGGCGCTGTCGCCACCCACCGCCAGGCGCGCCGCGTCGCCGCCAACCTCGCCGACGTGTTCCGCGCACCAGTCGAACGCCGCCATGGCATCGTCGACCGCCGCGGGATACGGCGCTTCCGGCGCCAGGCGATAGGCCACCGAGACCACCAGGCAATCGGCGGCCACGGCAATGCGCCGGCAAATGCTGTCATGGCTGTCCAGATCGCCGATGACGAAGCCGCCGCCGTGGTAGTAGACCAGCACCGGCAGCCCCTCGCCCTCGCGCGGGGCGTAGATGCGCAGCGGGATGGGCGAGGCCGGCCCGGCGATGGCGCGGTCCTCGACGCGGGCAACCGGCACCGACGAAAGCTCGGAGCGCACACGGCGCTCGGCAAATTCCGCGCGGGCCTCGAGCGCGCTCATACCGTGCAGTGGCGGCGGGTCGGCCTCGGCCACCCATTCGAGCAGGGCGCGTGTCTCGGCATCGGCTTCCTCGGGAATTCGCATCGTCGCTTCGCTCCCCTCTCTGGGCTATGGTAGCGCCCCCAAAGCCCCGACAGGAGCCCCAAGGCCGTGGACTACGAAACCATACTCTACGAGGAAGATGGTCCGCTCGGCACCATCACCCTCAACCGTCCCGACGACGGCAACATGTTCAACGTCACCATGTGCCACGAGTTGCGCGATTGCATCAATGCCATCCGCAGGGAAACCCGCACGCGAGTCATCGCGCTGACCGGGGCCGGTGAGCGCTTTTTCTGCATCGGCGGGCGCAAGGAGGGCATGGAGAAGACCGATCTTTACGCCGGCGTGCTGCCGACCCTGGAGATATACGAGTCCCTCGACCGTTTGCAAAAGCCCGTGATCGCCAGCGTCAATGGCTTCGCGGTCGGCGGCGGCAACGTGCTGCAGATGGCCTGCGACCTGACCATCGCCAAGGAGTCGGCGGTCTTCCGCCAGGTCGGGCCGATGATGGGCTCGTTCGATGCCGGCTACGGCACCTGGTATCTGGAGGACCTGGTCGGCAAGAAGAAGGCCAAGGAGATGTGGTTCGCCAATCCCAAGATCGGCGCGGCCGAAGCGGAGGCCATGGGTTTGATCAACCGTGTGGTGCCCGATGACGTCCTGGCGGAAGAGACCCGCGCCTGGGCGCTGGAGATCGCCGACCGCGGCGCTTTCGCGCTGGCCTCGATCAAGGCCGCGTTCAATGCCCGTCATGGCGGCGTCTCGGGGCTGGCGCGGCTCGCCCACGATCTGTTGCTGCGGCAATATCTCGACGGTGAGGAATCGGCTGAGCTTTCCTCCGCATTCGCCGAGAAGCGCAAGCCCGATTCCTCGCGCTTCGGCCACTGATGCAAGGTCTGCACAGCGCCGACGAGCGCGCGCGCTACTACGCCCAAGGCCTGTGGCGCGACGAGACCTTCTACGATCTGCTTTGCCGGCAGGCGCAAGCGCGGCCCGAGGCCTGCGCCTTGCGCGACGGCCGCCGCCGCCTGAGCTGGGCCGAGCTGCTGAGCTGGGTCGACGGCATCGCCGCCGATCTCGCACGCCGCGGCCTGGGCGCCGGCGACCGGGTCTCGATCTGGCTCGACAGCCGTGCCGAGGTGCTGGCCGCCTTCCTCGCCTGCAATCGCCAGGGCATCGCCTGCAACCCGTCGCTCCACCGCACCCATACGGAACAGGAAGTGGCGACGCTGCTGGAGCGGCTCGGCGCGAAGGCACTCATCACCGATCGCGAAGGCTTTCGCCCCGCCCGTCTGGAATTCGTGCTGACGCCCGAGACCCTGGCCGGACCCGGCGCGCCGCCCGAGAGGCCACAGCCCGATCCGGATGCGGAATGCTACCTCGCCTTCACCTCGGGCAGCAGCGGGCCGCCCAAATGCGTCGCCCATTCCGCCAATACCATTCTCGCCAATACCCGCGACATGGTGCAAGATTGGGCCCATGTAGACACCACCCGCATGCTCACCTTGAGTCCGCTGTCGCACCACATCGCCTGGGTGGCGGCGGGGCAGTGGCTCGACTGCGGCTGCGAGCTGATCGTCAACGACCCGCCGGCCGGCACCTCGCAGTTCGACTGGCTTCTCGAGACCGGCGCCACCTACGTCATGGGCGTGCCGACCCACGCCATGGACATCCTCGCCGAGCAGCGCCGCCGCGGTCTCGCGCGACTTGGCGCGGTGAAGATCTTTTACATGGCAGGCTCACCAATCCCCCCCGCCGTGGCCGAGGCCTTCAGCGAACAGGGCATCGTGCCGCAGAACGTCTATGGCATGACCGAGAACTCGTCCCACCAGTACACCCACCCGGACGACGATTTCGCAACCATTACAGCAACTTGCGGGCGCGGCGGGCCGGCCTACGAGGTGCGCATCTTCGACGCCGAGAACGTCGACCGTGAAGTCCCCACCGGCGAGCGCGGCCAGATCGCCGGTCGCGGCGCCGCCCTGATGCTGGGCTATCTCGGCGAGGCGAAAGCCAACCGCAACAAGGCCGGCTGGTTCCTCTCGGGCGACCTCGGCGTGCTCGACGCGCGCGGCAACCTCAGCATCGTCGGCCGCCTCAAGGACCTCATCATCCGCGGCGGCCGCAATATCGCCCCGGCCCATATCGAGGCCCTCGCCGTGCGCCATGCCGAAGTCGAAAAGGCCGCCGCCTTCCCCGTGCCCGACGAACGCCTCGGCGAAAAGGTCTGTCTCGCCATCCTCGGCCAGACCGAGCCCGCCGCCCTGCTCGCCCACCTCGCCGCGCACGGCCTGTCGCGCTACGACATGCCCGAATACTACCTGCGCCTGGACACCTTCCCGCTCACCCCCAGCGGCAAGATCCTCAAGCGCGAGCTGGTGGCCATGGTGGCGCGCGGCGAGCTGGACCCGCTGCCGGTGCGCTGGGCACCTAGCCGGGGGTGACACACCGATGACCCAACCGGGCGGCAAGGTGCCGGTATATTGCAGCCAACGTGTTGGAACCTTGAGCCATTACGGGTGCTTAGGACAGGAGCTGGGAAGGCGCGACTTTCGCCACACTATGACATTTGCGCTCGCTTGGTCAGGCCCCCCAAGTGCATTGGCGGCGAGAGGCCTACCAGTTCCGCTTGAGGAGCTATTGGCGGGCGCGTAGGGTTGCTGGCCTTCAGGGCGGAGCATATTCATTGAAGGGAGGGGCTCAGTTGACTGAGCCGGGGGTCGAGCAGAAGCTGGCGGCGATATTGGCGGCCGATGTCGCCGGTTACACACGCCTGATGGCCGGCGACGAACCCGCCACGATCGCCACCATCACCGAATATCGCGGCGTCTTCCGCCGGCATATCGAAGCCAATGGCGGACGTGTCGTCGATATGGCCGGCGACAGCGTCCTGGCGGTCTTTCCCAGTGCCGCCGGCGCGGTGCATGCGGCGGTCGATGCGCAAGCCGAGCTGGCGCCGAGGAATCAGGCGCTGCCCGAAGCCCGGCGCATGCAATTTCGCGTGGGCGTCAATCTCGGCGATATCCACGAGGCTGACGACGGCGCCGTCTATGGCGATGGCGTGAACATTGCCGCGCGACTCGAAGGCCTCGCCGATCCGGGCAGCGTGATGACCTCCGAGGATGCCCACCGCCAGGTCCGCCGCAACCCGGATCTCGCTTTCGCCGATGCCGGCCTACACGACGTCAAGAATATAACCGAGCCGGTTCGCGCATGGCGCATTGTCACTGGCAAAGAGGCGGCCTCGTCGCAGGCTTCTCCTGCGCTCCCCGACAAGCCTTCCATCGCGGTGCTTGCCTTCGATAATCTGAACCACGACCCCGACCAAGACTATCTTGCGGATGGCATCTCCGAAGACTTGATCACCGAGATGTCCCGCATTCATTGGCTCTTTGTCACGGCGCGAAACTCGGCATTCACGTACAAGGGCGAAGCGGTTGACGTAAAGCAGGTCGGACGGGAGTTGGGTGTGCGCTACGTGTTGGAAGGCAGCGTGCGTCAGGCGGGAAAACGCATCCGCGTTAGCGCCCAGCTCATCGATGCAATCACCGGCAATCATTTGTGGGCAGAGCGTTATGACCGGGAACTCGAGGATATCTTCGCGCTTCAGGACGAGATCACGAGCACGATAGCGGCCGCAATAGAGCCGGAGCTGGGCGCTGCCGAGCGCGACCGCGCCGTCCGTCGCCCTCCAGAGAGCCTGGAGGCTTGGACCCTTTACCAACGCGGTCTGGATTATCTGTACCGTTTCACCGGACCAGACAACGTCGTCGCCAAACGCATGTTGCGCAGCGCTGCCGATGCCGACCCGCGCTTCGCCGCACCGCTCGGGGCACTTGCCTACGCGCTTTATTTTGACCGTGTGCTGCAATTTTCTGCATCTACTGAACCCACCATAGGTGAGGCCTTGGAGGTTGGACGCGCCGCGATTTTGCGTGATGCCTCCGACCCGTGGGCTCAATTCGGAATGGGTCGAGCCCATGAAATCGCAGAGCAGTACCCGGAAGCTATCGCGCGCTTGCAAAAGACGATTGAGTTGAGTCCAAACTTCGCCCTCGCATATTTGGGGCTCGCTGTTGCCATGAACCACAGCAAACGGGCCACTGAGGCTATTGCCAATGCAGAAACGGCAATAAGACTGTCGCCGCGGGATCCGGTGCGCTGGGGCTCTGAAACTCAACTTGCTGTGGCATATTATCAACTTCGCGAGTTCAAGCGCGCTGCAGAGGCTGCACGCGATGCTGTTCGACATCCCAATGCCGGCTTCTGGCCGCATCTCCATCTGATTGCGGCCCTCGCTCAACTCGACCGCATTGACGAGGCAGGCGCTGCGGTAGCTGACTTCCGTACGCGCTGGCCCGATTTCCGTATTGCCTCTCTACCAAAGTCGGGTGGGTTTCAGGATCCCTTGGACACCGCATGGATAGAGGGACTCCGTAAGGCGGGATTTGAAGAGTTGAGTTAGGCGATTTTGCGAAGGCTCTGATGCGCCGCGATGGCGGGCCCCGTCACAGCACGACCACGCCGGCAGCCGCCAGCGCTGCTATCTCGTCTTCGGAATAGCCGAGGCCGCGCAGTATCTCCTCGCCATGTTCGCCGTGGCCGGGCGAGCCTTCCGCAAGATTGGCGATCGCCGCTTCGGGCAGGCCGGGGACGCGCGGTACCGGTACGGCGCCGACGGGTTGCTGGGCGAGCAGCGGCGCCGCGTCGACCGCCGCCACGTGCTCGTCGGCAAGCCAATCGCCGATGTCATTGATCTCGTTGCACAGGACGTCGGCGGCGGCGAGCTCCTCGAGCCATTCGGCGCTGCTGCGCTTGCGCACGGCCTCGTTGAGCATCGGCATCAGAACATCCAGAGCATCGGCCCGCTTCACAGGGCTGTCGAAACGCGGGTCCTCGGCAAGGTCGGGGCGGCCGAGCACATGGCACATGGAGCGGTATTGGTCTTCGCGCATCATGGTGATGGCGATCCAGCCGTCGCTGGTACGATAGGCGCCACCCGGCGCGTTGAGAGGCCGCGGCTGCTCGCCCTCGAGATGGCCTTCGACGATCTTGGGCGCGATCAGCCGCGCCGCCGCCTGCATCAGGTTGACGTCGATCAGCCGGCCTTCGTCGCGCCGCGCATAGAGCGAGGTGGCGACGGCCTGGAAGGCGAACATGGATGCCGCGGTATCGACCAGCACGAAGCCGACCTTGAGCGGCCGTCCGTCGGCATCGCGGTTGATGGCCATCATGCCAGAATAGGCCTGCGCCACCATATCGGTGGCCGGGCGGTCGGCATAGGGCCCGTCCTGGCCGAAGCCGCTGATCGCGACATAGAGCAGGCGCGGGTTGCGCGCCCGCATGGCAGCGTAGCCAAGGCCGAGCCGGTCGGCGGCGCCGGGGCGGAAGCTGGCAATCATGACGTCGGCCGACTCGACCAGCCGCCCCGCCACCTCGACCCCGGGCGGCTGCTTGAGATCGAGCGCCAGACTGGACTTGCCGCGGTTGACCGCCATCTCCATCGCCGCATGGGCGCCGTGGCGGGTGCCGAGGTGGCGCGCCCAATCGCCTTGCGGCGGCTCGACCTTGATCACCCGCGCGCCATGGGCAGCGAGCAACAACCCACAGCCCGGCCCGGCCATGCCTTGGCTGAAATCCACCACCGTGATACCCGCGAAGGGGCGTTCGTAGCTGGCCTGCTCCATGGCCGCCATAGTGCGGTGGCTTGGCGCGGACGGCAAGCGCCCCGCAAGGTTGTCGTTGCGTCCCATCGGGCGAGATCGCCACAGCAGCGGCCCGACTGCCTCGCATGGCCGTTGGATTGCTGGCGTCGGTACAATCCTATAGTCTCGTGGTCCGGGGAGGAAGCCGATGGAATGTGCCAGTTGCGGTGGCAACAATCCTGCAGGAGCAAAGTTCTGTAACGCCTGCGGCAGCGAGCTCTCAGGCGGGCCGTCATTGCGCGAAGGCGAAGGCGAGCGGCGGCAGGTCACGGTGCTGTTTGCCGACATGGGCGGCTACACCCCGCTAGCTGAGCGCTTGGGCGAGGAAGAGACCTATCGGCTCATGCAGCCGGTCTACGAACATATGATCGAGACCATAGACGGTTTCGGCGGCACGGTGCAGGATCTCGCGGGCGATGGCATGGTTGCCTTGTTCGGCGCGCCGATCGCGGTCGAGGATGCGCCGCTGCGCGCCTGCCGCGCGGCCTTGAGCCTGCAGAGCCGCATGGCGGATCTGGCGGACGAGCTGGAGGCGAGGCACGGCGTGCGGCCGCAGCTGCGGGTCGGTCTGAATACAGGCCCAGTGGTCATCGGCACCGTCGGCACGGACCAGCGCGCGGAGGTCAAGGCGGTGGGGGATACGGTCAACCTCGCCTCGCGCCTGCAGACCGAGGCGGCGCTCGGCAGCGTGCTCGTCAGCGAGGCCACCCTTCGGCTGGTGGACGGTTTTGTCGACTCGGCCTTTGCCGGCGAACGCGAGATCAAGGGCAAGAGCGAGCCGCAACGTGTCTGGCTTCTGCAGGGCGTCAAGGCGGGGGTGAGCCGCTTCGACGTCTCCCTCGGCCGCGGGCTTGCCGATCTCGTTGGCCGGGAAGCGGAGCTGCGCGCCTTGCGGAGCGCCTGGGATACGGCACAAGCCGGTGGCGTGCACATCGTCGATATCGTTGGTGACGCGGGGATCGGCAAGTCGCGTCTGATCTACGAGTTCCGGCGCGGCATGGCAGAGGAGCAAGCCGTCTTCCTGCGCGGACATTGTGCCGTGGACGGGCGCAATACCGCCTATCTGCCGTTCATCGATCTCATTCGCGATTGGTTTCACATCGGCGATGTCGATGCCGGTGACCTGGTCGTCGAAAAGCTGCGGCGAGGGCTTGCCCTTCTCGATGTGGATGCCGCGGCCATCGAGCCGTATCTGCTCAACCTCCTGGGCCAGCCTGTCGAGGGGGCGGAATTCACCAAGGAGCAGGCGGAGATCGCCGGCATACGCACCCGTGAAGCGCTGCAGCACATGATCCTGGCGCGCTGCGCCACGCTTCCGGTGGTTCTCTTCATCGACGACCTGCACTGGATGGATTCCGCTTCACAAGCCCTGATGCGTTGGGCCATCGGCCTCACCGAGCCGTTGCCTCTGCTGATCTTGTGCGCCTATCGCCCGCAATATGCCGCGCCGTGGGCGGAAGAAGCGCATGTCAGGACATTGCCCCTGTCGCCACTCGACAGCCGGGACACCGAAGCGCTTTTGGAAAATCGCTTGGCCGGACACACGCTGACGACGGAAATGGCAAAGGCGGTCATGGCGCGCGCCGAAGGCAATCCGCTTTTCGCTGAAGAGATGGTGAGCTATCTGGTCACCAAGGGCGAGGCCGGCGAGAGCGGCTTGCCGGAGACGCTCGAGAATCTCTTGATGGATCGCGTCGATCGGCTCGATCCCGCACCGCGCCTGGTACTGCAGACCGCGGCTGTCGTCGGCCGGCGTTTTTCGCGCGACCTGGTGGCAAATGTCCTGGGGCCGGAGATCGACCTGGACACGGCCATCGCGGCGCTCGAGAGCGAGCGGCTGATCTTTCACGAGCCGGGCGATGTGGCGGAATACCGCTTCATGCATGCGCTGGTGCAGGACGCCATTTACGAGACACTGCTCAAGCAGCGGCGCGAGGAATTGCACGAAAAGGTGGCCGAGGCCATCGAGACCAGCCATGACGAGGCGGAGACCGAAGCGGCGGAGCTCTTGGCGCATCACTACGGGCACACGCCGCGCGCCGACAAGGCCGCCAAATATATGGCACTGGCGGCGGAGAAGGCGCTGCGCGTCTATGCGCTCGGCGACGCGGAATACCGCATTCGCCAGGTCATGGCCCTGATCGAGGCCCAGCCGGATTGCGCCGACGATGCCTTCCTCGCCGATGTCCTGATGGTCGCCGGACGGGTGAACTACTACCGGGCCGACTTCAAGTCGCAGGTTGCCATGATGACGCGGCATCTGCCGCTGATCGAGAGCCTGACGGATCGCAACCGCCGCTCGCGCCTGCTGTTCGAGATCGGCTACGCTCTCGTCTTCTCCGGCGAGCATCAGCGGGGCAGTGCGCTGTTGCATGAGGCCTTGGCCATCGCCGAGGCCATCGATGATCCACAGGCGATCGCCTTCTGCTGCATGGGGCTGCTCTACCATCATCAGTTCTGGAACGCGGACGCCGTGCCGCGGAGGGAGTTCGAGGAACTGTCCGAGCGTGGCTTGAAGGCCGCCCGCCGGGCTCGCGATGTCTGGTCCCACTCCAAGATTCTGATTTCCTTGCTGCAGCAAACATTGATTTTCGGCCGGCCGAACGAAGCCGCTGGCTATGGCGAGGCACTGTTCGCGCTGAGTCGGGAAACCAACGACCCGCGGCCGCGCGCCATGGGACTCTGGGGCATGGCCTGGCTGGATGCCTATCATTTCAAGGCCGAGTCGGCTGTGGAACTCGCGGACGAGGCGCTGCGCCTGTCCTTGAGTCGCATCGACCAGATAGGGGCCGAGGTGGGCCGGGCGACGGCCTTGATAGAGCTGCGCCGCACGGAAGAGGCCGCAAGCGTGCTCGAGCGGGACCTGGCGGAGGCGCGGCGTGGCGACTTCGTGACCATCCTGCCGGTGATCCAGGCCATGCTGGGCGCGGCACAGGTGCTCAACGGCAGAATGTCGGACGGGCTGGCGCTGATCGAGCGGGTCATTCGCGACGAGGCCATGTTCGCCAACCAGGCCACGCGCGTGGCGGTGGAGATGATATTGGGCGAGGTCTATCTCGAGATCGCCGTCGGCGAGGAGCGTCCGCCACTGTCGGTCCTGCTGCGCAATCTGGGCTTTGTCGTCACCACACTGCCGGTAGCCAGATCACGTGCCGAACGACATTTGCGATCGGCGCTTGCCGGCGCCCGCGAGATGGACGCCACGTCACTGATCGCCCGCCTGCAATACGACCTGGGCCGCCTGGCCAAATTGCGGCGCAAGCCGGAAGACGCGCGCGCTGCCTTCGCCGAAGCGCGCACGCTCGCCGAAAGCGTCGAAGCCGACGGCATAATCGCTCGCATCGACGCTGTGGCGTAAGCCATCGAGCGATTGTCCGCGGCGGGCCTCCCGCGCTACCATGCGCGCGACGATTTTCAGCACATGGAGACATCCCCTTGATACCGAACAGTAGGAGCCCCGGCCGGGCAGCGATCCATGCCTGAGGGCACGGTCGTCGTCACCGGTGCGAGCAAGGGCATCGGTGCCGCCACGGCGGCAGCGCTTGGCTCACGCGGCGTTGACGTGGTCGGGCTGTCGCGCTCCGGCACCTCGCCGGCGGGCCGCGCCATGGTCTGCGACATGGCAGACGAGGCCGCGATCAAAGCGGCGATCGCCGAGATCGCGGCACAAGGCCCCATCGCGGCACTGGTCAACAATGCCGGGCATTACGAGGCCCAGCCCAGCGCCAGCGTCACGGCAGCGGATTTCGAGGCCCTCATGCGCGTCAACGTCACCGGCGTGATGATCGCCAGCCGCGAGGTCTATCCCCATCTGCGAGCTGCCGGCGGCGGCAAGATCATCAATATGGGCTCGTTCTTCGACAAGATGGGTGTTGTGGCCCATGCCGCCTATTGCGCCTCCAAGGCGGCCGTGGGTTCATTGACCCGTTGCCTGGCGGTGGAATGGGCCAAAGACGGTCTTGTCGTGCTCAACGTGGCGCCGGGCTATATCGAGACCGACCTCAACCGCGAATTCCTTGCCGACGAGCGCGTTCGCAAATGGCTCGCCCGGCGCATTCCCGGCGGCGAGGTGGGCAAGGCCGAGGATGTCGCCAAGCTGGTCGCGGCGCTGATTTGCGAGGACCTGCCGTTCCTCAATGGCGAGACCATCTATCTCGACGGCGGCCAGGGCATGAACCATTGACCGCACTGTTCGACCGCATAGAGGAACGCCGCGCCTGGACGGAAGACGAGGGCCTGGTGCTCGATAGCGTGCGGCGCTTGGCGCGCGAGGTAATCGCGCCCCGCGCCGAGGCTTACGACCGCTCGGGCGACTTCCCCGCCGACAACATCGCCGCCATCAACGCCCTCGGCCTCAACGGCCTGTTCGTGCCAGAGGCCTATGGCGGCAGTCCCATCTCCTATCGCCTCTATCTCGCCTGCGTGCGCGAAATCTCCGCGGCCTGCGCCTCGACGGGCATCATCTACGCCACCACTTTCCACGGGCTTGGGCCCCTCGTGGAATTCGGCAACGAGGAACAGAAACAGCGCCTGTTGCCGCGTATCGCCGCAGGCGGCCTCGGCGCCCTGGTCATCACCGAGCCGCAGGCCGGCTCGGACGCCACCGCCATGACCACCCGCTTTACCCCGGACGGCGACGATATCGTCATCGACGGCGCAAAGCAGTTCATAACCAGCGGCGATGTCGCCGAGCTTCTGCTGCTGTTCGGCAAGTGGTCGGAGATAGACGGTGACCGCGCCGCCATCTCGGCCCTGATCGTGGAGAAGGACGCGCCGGGCTTCTCGGTCACGGGTCACGAGGAGAAGATGGGCCTGCACGCCTCGTCCACGGTCTCGCTCGCCTTCGACGGCTGCCGCGTGCCGCGCGCCAACCTGCTCGGCAAGCCGGGCAAGGGCTTAGGGATTTTGCTTGCCTCGCTCAACAAGTCGCGCCCCAGCATCGCTGCCCACGCCCTTGGCATCGCCGATGCGGCGTTTGCGGACATGGTCGACTACATGAACCAGCGCCAGGCCGGCGGGCGGCATATCGTCGACTTCCAGGGCAACCAGTTCATGCTGGCGGACCTGGCGGGCGAGCTGGCCCTGACCGAGACCTGGCTCGACCATGTGGCGGCGCTGGTGGACGACGGTGTCGACGACATCGGCATCGAGGCCTCGCTCGCCAAGCTGCGCGCCAGCGACCTCGCCATGCGCATGGCGACCGAAGCGGTGCAGATGCATGGCGGCAGCGGCTATATTCGCGGCACCCGCTGCGAGCGCCTGATGCGCGATGCCAAGATCACCCAGATCTGGGAAGGCACCAACCAGATCCACCGCCAACTGATCGGCCGGAGCTTCCGCCAATGAACGAGACAATCAGAACCGTCGGCGTGGCCGGTGCCGGCGGCACCATGGGCGCCGGCATCGCCATCGTCGCCGCCCGCGCAGGCTTCGCGACCGTGGTCTACGACCGGGATGCCGCAGCGCTTGATGGCGCCTATGCCCAAACCCAGGGTTTCTTCGAGAAGTCCGTCGCCCGCGGCAAGCTTTCGCCTGAGCAGGCGGATGCGGCGTTGTCCGGCATCCACCGGACCACCGAGCTCGAGGCCTTCGCCGATTGCGACCTGGTGATAGAGGCGGTGTTCGAGGACTTACGTGTCAAATGCGAGCTGTTCGGTAACCTCGATGCCATCTGCCCGCCGCACACCCTCTTCGCCTCCAACACCTCGACGCTTTCGATCAGCGAGATCGCCGCCGGCTGCGACCGCCAGGACAAGGTGGTGGGCATGCATTTCTGCCTGCCGGCGCAGCTCATGAAGCTGATCGAGATGTCGCCCGGCCTCAACACCTCCGACGAGACCTTCGCCACCGCCTGGGCCTGGACGGAGGCCTGCGGCCAGACGCCCGTGCGCACCCAGGACAAGCCCGGGTTCATCCTCAACGCGCTCCTGGTGCCCTTCAACAACGACGTCATTCGCGCCGTCGAGGCGGGCGTGGCGAGCCCGGCCGATATCGATGCCGCGCTCAAGACCGCGCTCGGTTACCGCATGGGCCCGTGCGAGCTCTTGGATTTGATCGGGCTCGACACCCAGGTGCGCCTCTGCGAGGCCTTCCATCCGGTGACGCAGGACCCCCGCGCCGCGGCGCCGCCGCTGCTGCGCCGCATGGTCGCCGCCGGCCATCTCGGCCGCAAGGCCGGGCGCGGCTTCTACGACTATGACGGCGGCACCATGTTTGGAGCCTGATGATGCGCTATACAATTATTCAAGAGGGTGAGTCCCGCTCCTTCCCCGCCGGCGACCCGTTCCTCGACGGCGCGTCAGACGAGGGCGAGGTCACGGTCTATCTCGGCGCACCCTATGTGCCGGACGATAGCAAGGCCGCCATCCTCGTCGAATTGGGGGTGGAATGCCTCGGCGTGCACACGGGCGAATCGCAAGGCGAGGAAGGCAGCAACGTGCTCGGCTTCGCACGCTATCGCAACGGCGACGATGCGCCCTCGGCCCTGGTAGAGCTGGTGCGCCAGCCCCATACACCCGAGGCCGCCATCGCCGCCGCCCGCGCGGTTCTCGAAGGCGCGGGCCTGACCGTGGCCCTCTGCGGCGACCAGCCCGGGCGCATCGTCGACCGCCTGGTGCGGCCCAAATACAACGACGCGTTGCGGCTGCTGGACGAAGGCCTGGCCAGTGCCGCCGACATGGACCTGACCTGCCGGCTCGGCCTCGGCTACCCGGACGGGCCTATCGAGCGCGTCGCCCGCGGCGGCCTCGCCCACCACTACGACATCTGCACCGCCCTGTTCGAGACCTATGGCACGCCGGCCTACGCGCCGGCACGACGGGCCGTGGTTGCCAGGGCCCGCGAAGGCGCGGGCGAATGAGCGATATCGCCATCTTCACGGACGAAGACCTGTTGATATTGGCCGGTCTCGGCATCGCCGCCATCCTCTGGCCGCTCGCCGCCGCGGGCTGGACATGGCGCAAGGCAGGCCTCGGCTGGGGCGCATTCAGCCTCGCCGCCAGCATCGTGCTGCTGTACGTCCTGATCATGGTCGTGGGCTTGCGCGACGCCCATACCGCCTGGCCCATCATCATCGCCTGGGCCATGGTCCCGCCTGCGTGCGCCACCGTCTGTATTGCCTGGGCCAGACGGGCCAAGTCAGAAAAAGAACAAAATTAGAACAAAGCTGTTGACAATCCCCGGGGCGATTATATACGTGACATAGCACCGGGTGATTCGTAAAATGTCTGACAGACAGGCCAGCGCTGAGGTTGAGGTCACGTCCGAGATGGTCGAGGCGGGGGTGGGCGCGATGCTGGATTTCTATAGCGATGAGGTCTTCGACAATGCTGACCGCGTTGCAGAATCAATATACCGAGCTATGGCTGCAACTGCTCCTGTATCTCCGCTTGTATGTGCTGAACGCGGCCGTTCAGAGAGTTAATAGCGGTGAGAATATCTTTGAGGTGTTCCTTCCTGACCTGCACAGCCAGGGGCTTGATGCGAGGGTGGGCTGTGCGGTTGCCGGCGGTTCGGACATAGGCGCCACTTAGATCGCGGAGGACTGGGGTCTTGGTGGCGGAGTGCTCAAGCCATACTCCGTGTGCGAGCCTGTTGCGGTATGATTCTGTTTCCTTGAGCAGCTTCCCAAAGGTTTTCATGTCTTCGGAAATGGTTATCGATTTAAGGTGAGCGAGGTCTTTGAGCATTTTAGGATAGTCGGCTATTCGGGGTTCTCGAACTGCGATGCGTCCCTGCTTAGGGGAGACAGAAAGGAGCAGGTATACGGTTTCCTGTAATTGCCACTCCAAATACGCCCATCGCGTGATGATGCGGCCGATTTGGGTGCTATAATGAACAGGTAAGCGGTATCGCGTTGGGTGTTCTGACATGGCTCACAAGACCAAACAAGATGAAGGGGACCGAGGGTTTCGGCGCACGGTCGAGAGGATGCTGGACACGCCGCCGAAGCCCCACAAAGACAAAGCTCCCAAACGGCCTGTCACGGTGCAACGGGCGAGAAAGGCGACGAAGAATGAACCATGAAACGGCGACCGCTTTGTCCACATCGACCACGACCGAGGTCTACCTGCGCTCTACCATCTACTGCCCCATGGTCGAGGCGGACTGCGGTGGCAATACTTGTGCGGGTTGCGAACATTATGCTGGGCTCCGAGTGAATGCGGGAAGCGTCGAAACGCCACCCGCATTCTTCGTGGCCTGTGAATTTCCCGGCTAATCGTCGGGGTTTGTATCGTGGATTTGTCGCCACTTCTCTCCCCGCTGAGGAGTTGGTGGCGCGGGTTCACCCTTCACCATTGTAGCGCGTCGCTTTGACTGGCTGGATTGGTAAATACCGGAGTCCGCGACAGTTTGGCCCGGTCGTACGGGTGTCGGTTTTTTCGGTGGCCTCTTGCCACCACGGCTCGTCTTTGCCATAGTACTGGTCCTTTTGTTACCAAAATTCGACGGTCACCACCGACTCGGCAAAGTTGTGGTGGCCGTCGATTCATTTACTATAGCGAAAATCGGACCATACCACAAGCGGTGGGGTTCCGAGTTTGTTCTTCTATATATCGTGGTCGAGTTCCCAGCGGACGCGCGCGAGCATGTCGCGCCACTCCTGGCGCGCGTATAGACGGGCTTAGACGTTCGCCCCGACAGCAGTCCGCCGATAGGTGAGGCGCTTGCCCTCGATGCCCTTGAGGGCCTTCATGGCGCGGTCCGAGTCTTCAATATCGCGGGTGTTGTAGCGGAAATCGAACTCGCAGAGATAACGCTTCAGGTGCTTCTCGGCGCAGTGCTGATAGACGCCCTTCATGCCGCGCTTGAAGATGGAGAAATAGCCTTCGAGCGTGTTGACGTGGATGCCATGGCCACGGGCGTATTCGGCAGCGCTGTGGTTGACGGCCTCGTGGGAGGCAAACTGTTTGCCAGCCGCTTTGTAGTATTTGGCTTCGTCGGTCAGCAGGTCGCTCTTGCGGTCCACGTTGCGGTACAGAACGCCTTGGATCGTTGACGAGTTGACGTGATCCACGTGGAAGGAGCGGAGCGGCCCGTCGCGCTCGACAAGCGAGACGACTTTCATCTTGTCGATTACGCCGCTCTTGAGGCGCTTGTCAGGCGACGCATTACGACGCTTGCGGGCCTTCTCGCTGGTGCCGAGGAAAGTCTCGTCCGACTCGACACTGGTGCCGGGGCCACCTAGGGCAGGCGGGCTGTCGTCGCGCATGGCTTCACGGATACGGTGGGCCATGAACCACGCCGTCTTGTAGGTAACGCCGAGCATGCGGTGGAGCTGGTGCGCGCTCATGCCTTTCTTGGAGGCACAGAGCAGGTGCGTCGCCATGAGCCACTTGTGCAACGGCACTTTGGAGCGCTCGTAAACGGTGCCGACCGTGACAGTGAAGTGACCACGGCAGGAATTGCAGGCATGAAGGCCAGGACGATGAGACTTGCCCGCCAGCTTGCGGACATTCTCAGCCTCGCCGCAGTGCGGGCAGAACGGGCCATCCGGCCAACGAACGCTTTCGAGGTATTCGCGGGCTTTGGTTTCGTCGTGGAAGATGGGGTTCGAAATGTCCGTCATGGCCGACTCCTATCCTTGGCTTAAAGATAGGGAGTCAAGCCTGCTATGTCAAGTATATAATCGCCATCCCCGGTTGATCCTTCAACTATAGGCCAATCGCACATTTGCAAGTGTGCGGGGGCCGCCTGAGCAACGGCCGTTTCATACACGATCCGCGACAAGGGCAGCGCGTCATCCGGCGCGCTGCTTTTTTGCGTGCGCATTTCCCCAACAGCGAGGATTTTCCCATACCCATCAGACGCGTCACCAGCATGCCGCCCCGCCTCTCCGGCACTGCTTGCCTGCGCGAAGCCGAAGCTTCGCTTCGGCGAAGGTAGGTCGGCAAGTCCGCCATCAACCGCCCCCACGACGTCGCCCTGGTCCAGGCCCTGCTCGGCGAAGTCAAAGACCGCGGCCGGCCGCTCTTGCAGAACCACGTCACCGGCCGCTTCGACCGCGACACCGAACAGGCCCTCGCCACCCTCTTCAAGGCGGCAGGCGACCGCAGCCCCAACCAACGCTTGGCGACTGGCCACCCGTTGCTGCAGAAGATCTCGCAGAATCAGTCCCTGACCGTGGTCGAAGGGACAGCGGCGCCTTATGAAGCACGTCGTACCGCGGCTAAGCCGAGGATCACGCTCGGGCAAGGCCTGTCTCTACTGCCAGCCGAGCAGAAGAAACTCGAAGCCCTCGTCGTCGGTCTTTCCCGGGACTTCGGACTTGCCTTCAACATCCACATCACTGCCGCGCAAGACGATGACGATATTCTTATCGCCCACTTCGTTCCGGTCGGCTGCACGGTCCACAACGGTCGCCGCTGGTGCCAGAACATCAACTCGGCGGACACCCTGCGCACCACCAACAAGAGCCTGTTCGCCCTGTTCGCACGAGAAATCAAGCAGCGCGCGGAGCGTGAATTCTCCCTGACACACCCGAGCGATCTTGCCGTTGCATCCAAGCTCAATGATGAAATCGCCGCGGTAGTAAGGCCAAAGGTAGCCGCCAGCCTTCGAAGGGCACACGGCTACATCAAGGCTTGGCGTGAAGACGGTAGGGAACTCGCCGCACAATTCCTGGAACACTATCTATCAGCAAGTGGAACGCCAATTACGGTTACACGGGAGGTCGCGTTGTCGTTCGACCTTATCCGGACAGCAGTTGCCAAAAACATAGAGCGCTTCCAAGACATGACATTCTTGAAACCTGAGCCAACCAAGCCGCATGTGCAAGCTCTTGCGGCGACGGTAAATGGAAGGCCCGGGACACAGGTTACTCTCGAAGATTATTGGAAATATGACTTCCAACACGGATCGCCAACAGGAATTGGTAGATACGCATCAAGCGCCTGGGACGAGTTTTGGGAAGGCGATACGTCCGCAACAGAGAATATGTCGTTTTTCTTAAGCGCTGGCAGCAGCCATCTAACCTCGACCGGAAAGTTTGATCTCATGCGCGAACATGATCACGTCCGCGTTTTCGGCAGAATCACCCATGTTTGGACTGACGAAGGGTACAACTTCGACCCGGGCGGGATATTCGCGAATGATGCAGCGTTGCTTGAAGCCGCCGGACTGGCCAAGCCCTTCTCGTGGCGCGCGGAATGGGTGGATATTCTCAATGGCAGCATCGCCTATTTCGGTGTGCCTGCAGCTGTACGCCGGCCTTTCCGTAAATGGCTTACATTCGATGTCACATCCACGATATCGCCACCACAGTGATCGATCGTTGTAAAACTCTTCCCATACTAAGATAAAAGCCGTCGCCGAGTCTCATGGGCAAATGCGCAAAAGTGAGTTCATTCACACAAATTGCCAGCGACTCGGCGACGGATTCCAAAATGTTATACCGCACATCAAGCGCATGATTGCGTATGCCAGCATCTAAAGAGAGCAACTCAACTATCGAATCACCATACCAACATACTTTGAATAATTCAAAGTTATCGCACAAAAAACTGTGAAATTCAACAGCAATAACTGTTTGTTACCTATTTCCATTTTCCTTGATATAAGCACGTATACCACAAACACATAAACTATAACGTCTAACCTTACAAATATCTGCTTCATGAAGTCGTCGTAGTCCAAAACTAAGAAGATCCATATTTCATTATTTGAATACATATCAAGAAATTCGTCTGAAATAAATATGTTAATTAGTATAAAATAACTGCAGATAAATACTGTTGGTATAATGTTTTCTCCTCGAAACAATAATGCCCTGGCCCAAATTACATAGTTGATTGCAGGAGCGAATGTCATACCCAGGAAAAAAGCAAGAAATAGCATGTCATAGCCACTCTCCCAGGAAGCAAAAGGATGCGCATAGATTTCTGTCGCAAACGCCGTGAGGTGCCACTTGTAAGGCGTCGGAACCAAAATTATTACAACACACGAAACGATGTAGTACGCGAACAGAGCATCCTGCTTGATGACGCGCTTGCCTTGCATGGGTATGCCTATCTCGTCAGAGTTTTGATCAGAGAGCACTTATAATTGTCTCAAGAACGAGAACTCGTATAACAACATGCTCGACATACACGTCAACCGTGTCAAAATTGCGGCACTGCGACTGTCCGACTTAGCAGACACATTGAATTTCAACTCCGACCGCAACCATCAACCGCCCCCCACGATGTCGCCCTGGTCCAGGCGCTGCTCGGCGAGGTCAAGGACCGCGGCTGGCCCATCCTCAAGGACCACGTCTCAAGCCGCTTCGACCGCGAGACCGAGGCGATGCCAGGGTTAGATTTTCGCTGGGAGAGTGGCTCGCGGGGAAAGCCTACTCGAACGTCATGATCACCTGATCAACCGCCAGGCTGTCGCCCGCTTGGGCCTTGACGTCGGCCACCGTCACGTCGAGCTCGGCGCGCAGCACGTTTTCCATTTTCATGGCATCGACCACGCACAGCGGCTCGCCGGCCTTGACCACGTCGCCGGGCGCCACGGCGACCGAGACCACCAGGCCGGGCATGGGCGAAAGCAGGAACTTGCTGAGGTCCGGCGGCTCCTTCTTCGGCATGCGTGCAGCCATGGCAGCGGCACGGGCCGAGCGCACCAGCACGTCCACCGCGGCACCGCCATGGACTAGGTGCCAGGCCTCGCGCGGGCCGCGGCTGATCTGCACCACCACGTCACGCTCGCCGACGCGGCCCTGGAAGATCGGCATGCCCGGCTGCCAGCCGTCATCCCGCACCGCCAATGTCTTGCCATCGATTTCCAGGTCGCAGCCGCCCTCGACCAGGGTCACGCCCACTTGCCATTCAACTTCGCCGATGCTGATGGCAAGATCCTGTCGCGCGCCGTCAGGCTCGCCGCCAAGCGCCGCCGCGCGCGCCGTGACGCGCCCTTCGACCAAGGCCGCCACACCGGCCAGCACCTCCGCCACTTCGCCCTCGGGCGCGTCCGCGCCATAGGCGTCGCCATATTCCTCGGCGATGAAGTTGGTGGTCAGCGTGCCTTCGCCGAAGCGCCCATTGCGGCAGACCGAGGCGAGGAACGGCACGTTGGTGTTGATGCCGCCCACCATGAAGCCGTCGAGTGCGCTGCCCATGCGCGCGATCGCCGTGGCGCGGTCGGGGCCGTGGGTGACCAGCTTGGCGATCATCGGGTCGTAATGCATGCTGATCTCGTCGCCCTCGCCAACGCCGGTATCGATGCGCACGCTATCCGTTTCCTCAGGCGTGCGAAAGCGCACCAGGCGGCCGATCGAAGGTAGGAAGCCGCGCGCCGGATCCTCGGCATAGATGCGCGATTCCACGGCCCAGCCGTCGAGCGCCACATCCTCCTGGGTGATGGAAAGCTTCTCGCCAGCGGCGACGCGGATCATCATCTCGACCAGATCGAGCCCGGTGATCATCTCGGTCACCGGATGCTCCACCTGCAGGCGCGTGTTCATCTCGAGGAAATAGAAGCTCTTGTCGGCGCCCGCGACGAACTCCACCGTGCCGGCGGAGCGATAATTCACCGCCCTGGCGAGCGCCACCGCCTGCTCGCCCATGGCCCGGCGCATGTCCGCATCGACGAAGGGGCTCGGTGCCTCCTCGATGACCTTCTGGTGGCGGCGCTGGATGGAGCATTCGCGCTCGTTGAGATAGACCGCATTGCCATGGGCATCGGCCATCAGCTGGATCTCGATATGTCGCGGCGAGGTGATGAACTTCTCGATCAGCATGCGGTCGTCGCCGAAGGAATTGCGCCCTTCGTTCTGAGCGCTGGCGAAAGCCTCCGCCAGGTCGTCGGCCCTATCGACCACGCGCATGCCCTTGCCGCCGCCGCCGGCCGAGGCCTTGACCATCACCGGATAGCCGATCTCGGCCGCGATCGCCGCCGCGACATCGGCCTCGATGATGGCCTGGTCGTGGCCGGGAATCGTGCTCACCCCCGCATCCGCCGCCAACTTCTTGGATTCGATCTTGTCGCCCATGGCGGCGATGGCGTCCGGCCCCGGTCCGATGAAGGCGATGCTCTCGGCCTCAAGCTGGCGGGCAAAATCCGCATTCTCCGACAGAAAGCCGAATCCCGGATGCACCGCCTGCGCGCCGGTATCCTTGATCGCGGCAAGGATGCGCTCGGCAACGAGATAGCTTTGCGCCGAGGGCGCGGGGCCGATAAGCACCGCCTCGTCGGCCATGGCGACATGGCGGGCGCCGGCATCGGCCTCGGAATAGACGGCCACCGTGGCGATGCCCATCCGCTTCGCCGTGCGCATGACGCGGCAGGCGATCTCGCCGCGGTTCGCAATCAGTATCTTGTCAAACAAAGCGGTCTCTTCTCGTCTCAGAGCGGAATGTTGTCGTGCTTCTTCCAGGGATTCTCGAGCTGTTTGGAGCGCAGCAACGCCAAGGCCCCGGCCAGGCGGCGGCGCGTGTTCTGCGGCATGATCACATCATCGACATAGCCGCGGCTGGCTGCGATGAAGGGGTTGGCGAACTTGTCGCGATACTCCTCCGTGCGGCGCTCCACCTCGGCCGGATCGTCGAGGGAGCCGCGGAAGATGATCTCGACAGCCCCCTTCGCCCCCATCACCGCAATCTCCGCCGCCGGCCAGGCATAGTTGACGTCGCCACGCAGATGCTTGGAGCTCATCACGTCATAGGCGCCGCCATAGGCCTTGCGGGTGATCACGGTCACCTTGGGCACCGTCGCCTCGGCATAGGCGAACAGCAGCTTGGCGCCGTGGCTGATGATGCCGCCATGCTCCTGGTCGGTGCCCGGCAGAAAGCCCGGCACGTCGACGAGAGTGACGATGGGAATATTGAAGCAGTCGCAGAAGCGCACGAAACGCCCGGCCTTGCGCGACGAATTGATGTCGAGGCAACCGGCCAGCACCATGGGCTGGTTGGCAACAACACCCACGGGGTGCCCGTCGATGCGCGCAAAGCCGATGATGATATTCGCCGCATAGGCCGGCTGCAGCTCGAAGAAATCCCCTTCGTCGACCACCTTCGTGATCAGCTCGTGCATGTCGTAGGGCTTCTGCGGATCGTCCGGAATCAGCGAATTCAGCGAGGGCTCCGAACGATCGCTGGGATCCGCCGTGGGGAGAACCGGCGGCGCCTCGCGATTGTTGAGCGGCAGGAAATCGAAAAAGCGCCGCATGGTCGCCAGCGCCTCGACATCGTTCTCGAAGGCGAGGTCGGCGACGCCCGACTTGGTCGTGTGGCTCACCGCGCCGCCAAGCTCCTCGGCGCTGACCGTCTCGTGGGTCACGGTCTTGACCACATCGGGTCCCGTGACGAAGAGGTAGGACGAATCCTTGACCATGAATATGAAGTCGGTCATGGCGGGCGAATAGACCGCACCGCCGGCACACGGCCCCATGACCAGGCTGAGCTGCGGCACCACGCCAGAGGCCAGCACGTTGCGCTGGAAGACCTCGGCATAGCCGCCCAGGGAGGCCACGCCTTCCTGAATGCGCGCGCCGCCGGAGTCGTTGAGGCCGATCACCGGCGCGCGAACCTTCATGGCCAGGTCCATGACCTTGCAGATCTTCTCCGCGTGGGCCTCGCTCAACGAGCCGCCGAAGACGGTGAAATCCTGGCTGAAGACGAACAGCTTGCGGCCGTTGATGGTGCCGTGCCCGGTCACCACGCCATCGCCGGGTACGCGCTGCTGGTCCATGTCGAAATCGGCGCAGCGATGCTCGACGAACATGTCGAACTCCTCGAACGAGCCCGCGTCGAGCAGCAATTCCAGGCGTTCGCGCGCGCTCAACTTTCCTTTGCCGTGCTGGGCCTTGATGCGCCGCTCGCCGCCACCCGCGCGCGCTGCCGCGCGCCGCTCCTCCAGCTCTCGGATAATCGCGTCCATCGCCACCTGCACCCCACCGCTTGCTGCTGCGGCGTATCGAATAGCACCCGCACGCCGCCAAAGCCAGTCGCGACGCGCGCAGTGCCATGCGCTATGGTACCGCAACCGACCGAGCCACTGTCTGAGGGAGCCTTACCATGCCATCGCCGGACCGCGTCTCCATTCTTGTGCCGGGGGACGATCCCGTGCAGATCGCCGGCTCCGCCGCGCTCGACCGCCTGGCGCCCTATGGCCAGGTGACGCTGCATACGGATCGGCCCGACGGCCACGAGGAAAAGCTGGCGCGCGCCGCCGATGCGGCGGTCATCATAAACTCCCGCAGCGCCGTGACCTGGCGCCGGGCTGAGTTCGAAAAGCTGCCCGAATTGCGCATGATCACCACCTGCTCCATCGGCACGGACATGGTCGACCTCGATGCCGCGACCGAGCATGGCGTGGTGGTCTCCAACCAGCCTGGCCGCACGGCACCGGCCGTCGCCGAGCATATGTTCGGGCTGATGTTCGCGGTCGCCAAGCGCGCCGCCTTTCAGACCGCCGAGCTCAAGGCCGGGCGCTGGACGCGAATGCTCAATGTCGGCCTGCAAGGCAAGACCCTCGGCGTTGTCGGCACGGGCGCGGTCGGCGCAGAGATGGCCCGGCTCGCGAACGCGCTCGGCATGCGCGTCATCGCCTGGAGCTATCACCCGTCGCCCGAACGCGGCGAGGCGCTGGGCGTCAGCTATGTGCCCCTCGACGAACTGCTGGCGACCGCCGACGTGGTCAGCCTGCATGTCAAGCTCACCGATGACAGCCGCCACCTGATCGATGCGGCGGCGCTGGCGGCGATGAGGGACGACGCCATCCTGCTCAACGGCGCGCGCGGCGACGTGGTGGATATGGCGGCGCTCGATGCAGCGCTCGGCGCCGGGCGCTTTGGTGGCGTGGGGCTCGACGTCTATCCGCAAGAGCCCCTACAGGTCGATGCACCGATCCTGGCCCACGACCACGTGGTGCTGACGCCACACGCCGCCGATTGGACGGCCGAGGCGACCGAGCTGCTCAACGAGGGCGCGGTCGACAATGTCATCGCCTTTCTCGAAGGCCGGCCGCAGAATGTCGTAACAGGCTGAGACCGGAGAACCGCGAAATGCCCACCAAAGCGCCCGGCGGAACGAGCGGTCATATCGACAGTTTCGCGCGCGACAACCTGCCGCCCGCGCATTTGCTGGCGCCATGCGACTACAGCGCGCTGCCGGCGCTGGCGGCCTATCCCGATCGCTTCAATGCGGCAGCGGCCTTGTTGGACGCGCGTATCGCGGCGGGCGACGGCGAGCGCACCGCCATTCTGTTCGGCGAGCGCGCCTGGTCCTATGCCGATCTGGCATCTTTGGTAGACCGCATCGCCAAGGCCCTGGTCGAAGACATGGGCCTGGTTGCGGGCAACCGCGTCCTGCTGCGCGCGCCCAACACGCCAATGGCAGCGGCCTGCTGGCTCGGCGTGATCAAGGCCGGTGGCATATGCGTTGCCACCATGCCCCTGCTGCGCTCGCGCGAGCTTACCTACATCATCGACAAGGCGAAAATCCGCCATGGCCTCTGCGACATTGCCCTTGCCGACGAGCTCAACCAGGCCGGCGGCCTCGAGCAGCTCGCCATGATCAGCACCACCGGCGACGGCGATGCGGACTTCGACAGGCTGGTTGCAACCAAGACGCCGGGTTTCGTCGCCGCCGATACCGCCGCGGACGACGTTGCCTTGATCGGTTTCACCTCCGGCACCACCGGGCAGCCCAAGGGCTGCATGCATTTTCACCGCGACATCCTGGCCATCTGCGACTGCTTTCCGCCGCATACCTTCGGCGCCCGCGCCGACGATATCGTCACCGGCTCGCCGCCGCTGGCCTTCGCATTCGGCATCGGTGCCCTGCTTTGCTTCCCCATGCGTATCGGCGCGGCAACCGCCTTGCTCGACAAGCCAACGCCCGATGCCATGCTCGATGCCATCCAGCGCCATCGCTGCACGGCGATCTACACGGCGCCGACTGCGTACCGCGCCTTGCTGGGCCTGGTCGAGAACTACGACATCGCCAGCCTCGAGCGCTGCGTCTCTGCCGGCGAGACACTGCCGCTGCCGACCTGGCAGGCGTGGAAGGACGCCACGGGCCTGGAAATCCTCGACGGCATCGGCTCCACCGAGATGTTGCACATTTTCGTCTCGGGCCCGCGCGAGGCGATACGCCCCGGCGCCACGGGCAAGGCGATTCCGGGCTACCAGGCGTGTGTGCTCGCCGACGACGGCACGGCGGCGGCGGTCGACGAGGTCGGTCGCCTCGGCGTGCGCGGCCCGACGGGCTGCAAATACCTTGCCGACGAGGAGCGCCAGGCTGCCTATGTCGAAGACGGCTGGAATCTCACGGGCGACCTCTATCGCCAGGATGCCGACGGCTATTATTGGTACATTTCGCGCGCGGACGACCTTATCGTCTCCGCCGGCTACAACATCTCCGGCCCGGAAGTCGAAGCCGCCTTGCTCGACCACGAAGATGTCATGGAATGCGGCGTGGTCGGACAGCCCGATTCCGATCGTGGCCAAATCGTCGCCGCTTTCATCGTCCTGCGCGACGGCGTCGTCGCCGACGACGGCACGGCAAAACGGCTTCAGGATTTCGTCAAGCAACAGATTGCGCCCTATAAATATCCGCGTTCGATAACCTTTGTGGACGATCTGCCCCGCACCGAGACCGGCAAGCTGCAGCGCTTCCGTCTGCGCGACTAGAAGCGAGACCGACGTGATGACCGACAGGAAGATCACCATCCCGGCGCCCGACGGCGGTGAGTTCACCGCCTGGCTCGCCTTGCCGCCCGAGGGTTCCGGCCCAGGGCTGTTGGTGCTGCCGGAAATCTTCAACAGCAACGAGCACATTCGCGGTGTCGCGCAAGGCTTTGCCGCCGAGGGCTTCGTCACCCTGGCACCGGATGTCTTCTGGCGCCTGGAGCCCGAGGTCTATCTGCCATACACCGACGAGGGCCGGGCCAAGGCGCGGTCCCTGAACGAAAAGCTCGACGTCGATACTCTGCTGGGCGACCTCGGCGCTTGCCTCGATGCGCTGCGCGCGCAATCCGAATGCACAGGCAAGCTCGGCGTGACGGGCTTTTGCCTTGGCGGCAAGCTGACCTATCTCTGTGCCGCACGCCACGCGGTGGATGCCGCGGTCAGCTATTACGGCGTTGGCATAGACCGTTACCTTGGCGAGGCAGACTCGATTGACTGTCCCATGGTCCTGCATTTCGCCGAAAACGATAGCCACGTGCCGCCCGAATCCGTGGCCCAGGTCCGCGACCGGCTCGCCGGCCGGGATGACGTCGCCATTCATGTCTACGAAGGCGCCGAGCACGGCTTCAACCGGCGCGGATATCCGCCTCATCATCAACCATCCGCCGATCTGGCCATGACACGAACGCTGGCGCTGTTCCGGAGCGCCCTGGCTTCGTGACCCTGCTTTATGTCCATCGCCTCACCATTGTCGACGAGGCGGGACAAAAGCTGATCGACCAGCTCTCGCTGCATCTCGAAGCCGGCCAGACGCTCGGCATCGCCGGCGCTACCGGCGCCGGCAAGGCCTTGCTCGGGAATGCGCTCTGCGGTGCCCTGCCGGCTGGCCTCTCGATCGCCGCGGGCCGCATCCTCGTCGGCAATCGCGACCTTGCCAGGGAGCCCACGCTCAACGACGGCGTGGTCGCTTTCGGCCTGCACGGAGAGCCCCTGACGGCAGCCCTGGTCGCCATCTATGCCGAGGGCGAGGCACCGCCACGGCGCCTGCCGCCCGATACCGCGGCCATCGCCTTTGCCCGCGAGCCCCGGGCCTTGCTCGAATCGGTCGACGAGATCGCCGTGCTATGCGGCGGCCGCCTGGTCGAACGCGCGCCGGCAAACCGCATCGCGACAATGGCGCGTCACCCTTATACGGAGGCCATGCTGCAACAAGAGCCCGCAGCCTCTTGCGAGCCGCTTTCCGGCTGCCCCTGGCGCCTTGCCTGTCCCCACGCCGACAGCGCCTGCGACACGGCGGACATGAGCCTGCAAATGGTCTCCGAGGACCACGCCACCACATGCCTGCACTGGCGCCGATTGTGGTCGTTCAGTTAGAAGCTTTCGCGGCTTCGAGGGCTTCCTGGGCGTCCAGCCAGGCGGCTTCCGCCTCGGCCATGGCGCGTTCGAGCTGTACCTTTTCCTGGCCGAGCGCCGCCACCCGTTCGGCCGAGCCGTCGCCTTCATAGAGTGACGGATCGCCTATCGCGGCCACGATGCCGTTGCGCTCCTTGGACAGGGCTTCGAGCTTGCGCTCGGCCGCGGCGGCGGCGCGGCGCAGGGGCGCGACCTCGTCGCGGCGGCGCGCGGCATCACGGCGACGCTCGGCCTTGCTTGCCGGGGGCCGGGATTTAGCCTCGCTCTTGCCGCGGCGACGCTCCAGCAGGCTCTTCTCATAACCATCGAGATCGCCGTCATAGGCGCGGCAGGTGCCATCGGCCACCAACCACAAGCGCTCGGCACAAAGCTCGATCAGGCGCCGGTCATGGGTGATCAGCACCACCGCGCCGGAATAGGCGTTGAGACCTTCGACCAGCGCTTCGCGGGCATCGATATCGAGGTGGTTGGTCGGCTCGTCAAGCAGCAGCAGATGCGGCGCCTCGCAACACACCAAAGCCAGGACCAGACGCACGCGCTCGCCACCCGACAGGGTCTTGACCGGCTGGGCCGCCAGCGGGCCGGACAGCCCGAAGCGGCCGAGATGGGCACGGCGCGCGGTTTCATTGGCCTCGGGCAGGCGCTCGGCCACATACTGCTCGGCGGTTCGGTCGGCAGCCAGGATATCTTCCTGGTCCTGGGCGTAATAGCCGACCGAGAGCTTGCGCGATTGGCGGCGTTCGCCGGCGAGCGCCGGCAGGCTGCCGGCAAGCAGGCGCATGAGCGTGGTCTTGCCATTGCCGTTGGCACCGAGCAGGGCGATGCGGTCGTCCATATCGATGCGCAGGTCGAGGCGCTCGATGACGGCAGTGCCGTCATAGCCTGCGGCGGCATCGTCGAGAGCCAGCAGCGGCGGCGCCAATTCGCCTGGCTCGGGGAAGCTGAACACCACCTCGGTATCGGCGATCGGTGCCTCCGGCTCGCCCAGACGCTCCAGCGCTTTCAGCCGGCTCTGGGCCTGGCGCGCCTTGTTGGCCTGGTAGCGGAAGCGATCGACGAAGGCCTGCATGTGCTTGCGCCGCGCCGCCAGGTTCGCCTGCACCGCCGCCTCGCGCTCCCGTGCCTCGCGGCGGGCGCGGAGGAAGGCATCGAAACCGCCGCGATAGGTCCTGGTGCGCCCGCCCTCGAGATGAATGGTCTCGCCCGCAACCTTGTTGATCAGCGCGCGATCGTGGCTGGCCAGCAGCAGCGTGCGCGGCCATTTGGCGAGATAGGCGGCAAGCCAGAAGCTCGCTTCCAGATCGAGGTGGTTGGTCGGCTCGTCGAGCAACAGCAGATCGGGCTCGGCGAACAGCACCGCTGCCAGGGCGACGCGCATGCGCCAGCCCCCCGAGAGCACCGAAAGAGGCTGGCTTTGGCTTTCGGCATCGAGACCCAGGCCGTGCAGGATGGCTGCCGCCCGGGCCGGCGCCGCATGGGCGCCGATTGCCACCAGGCGTTCGTGAACAGTGGCCAGGCGCTCGCCATCGGGCTCCGCCTCGCCTTCCAGGCTTTCAGCTTCGGCCAGCAGCGATACCCGCTCGCCATCGGCCGCCAACACGAAGTCGAGCGGCGACCCGTCGCCCGACGGTGCGGTTTGCGCAACGGTTCCGATGCGCGTATTCGCCGTCATGACGATATCGCCCGATTCGCCATGCAATTCGCCAGTTATCAGGCGCAGGAGGGTGGTTTTGCCGCCGCCATTGCGCCCCACCAGGGCAGCGCGGTGGCCGCTAGGCACGGTCAGGCTGGCGCCATCGATGATGGCCCGACCGCCGATGCGGTAGATCAGCCCGTCGATACGCAGCATGCGTCGCGAACTTTCCAAGATGCGCGGTTGCTGGCGCCAGCCGCCATCGCTATAAGGCCCCCTTCTCGAAACCGATGACGGATATGGACATGGCGCTCGAACGCACTCTCTCGATCATCAAGCCGGACGCCACGCGGCGCGACCTGACCGGCAAGATCAACGCCCGCTTCGAGGAAGCGGGACTGCGCATCGTGGCGCAACGGCGCATACGCATGTCCCGCGACATGGCGGAGGCGTTCTACGGCGTGCACAGGGAGCGCTCCTTTTTCAGCGACCTCTGCGATTTCATGACCTCGGGCCCGGTAGTGGTGCAGGTCCTCGAAGGCGAGAACGCCATCGAGCGCAACCGCGAGATCATGGGCGCCACCAATCCCGCCAATGCGGATGAGGGCACGATTCGCAAGGACTTCGCCGAGTCCATCGAGGCGAACTCGGTGCACGGCTCCGACAGCCCAGAGAATGCGGCGATCGAAACCAGCTTCTTCTTCGCCCAAGTCGATATCGTGCCGTAAGAGGGGCTCACTCGGCGCCCTTGAACAACGGGTTATCGAGCATGAATTGCTCGATGAAGTCGGCCGCGCCCTGATTGACAGGGTTGTACTCGGCACGATTCGACCCGGCGGCCTCCTGCAGGAATGCGCGCAGCTCGTCGGCATCTTCGAAGATGCCGGCCTGGCGCAGCTTGATCAGGAGCTGCAGGACGATGGTGAGCAGCGCGGACTGAATTTGCATCGGGTTGATCTCGGTCGCCATGGCGGTTTCCTTGTCTGTTGTGGGATCAGTCGGCAGGGGGATTGATCACTGCCTGCGCAGGCGCCCCTGCCTCGGCGACCGTCACCCGTTCGTCGTGTAGGGATACCCTGCCCTCGGCGATCCAGCGCACGGCCAGGGGGTAGATGCGGTGCTCCTGCTCCAGCACGCGTCGTGCCAGGCTGTCGGGCGTGTCGTCCGCCGCCACGGGCACGGCCGCCTGCACGATGATCGGCCCCGCATCCATCGCCGCACGCACGAAATGCACGCTACAGCCGGCGAAACGCGCACCGTCCGCCAGCACGCGCTCATGCGTATCGAGCCCCTTATATGCGGGCAAGAGCGAGGGGTGGATGTTGATCAGCCGGTTGTGCCGGCGCTCGACAAACCCCTCCCCGAGCAGTCGCATGAAGCCGGCGAGGCAGACCAAGTCGGCACCGCTCTCCTCGATGACGGCGTCCAGCGCCAGCTCGAAGCTCTCGCGGTCCTCGAATTTCTTGTGATCGACCACGGCGGTGGCAATACCATGGTGTGCCACGGTAGCAAGCCCGGCGGCATCAGAGCGGTTGGAGATGACGGTTGCCACGCGGGCTGGAAAAGACGGCTCGGCGCAAGCCTCGACCAGGGCCTCCATATTGCTGCCACGGCCCGAGATGAGGATGGCAAGGCGGAGGTCGCTCATCGCTGCCAGCAACCTTCGGCGGCAATCGCTATGCCCGTGTCCCCGGCAACGATTCGCCCCATGGTGAAGACGGTCTCGCCGGACTGTGCCAGGCTCGCGCTGACTGCATCGACGGCATTCTCGGGGACGATAACAGCCATGCCAACACCGCAGTTGAAGGTCCGCAGCATCTCGTCCTCGGCCACGCCGGCATCGCGGTGCAGCCAAGCGAACACCGGCGGCAGCTCCCAGCTTGCGTCGATTTCGGCGGCAACACCGTCAGGAAGCACCCGGGGTATGTTTTCCAGCAATCCGCCACCGGTGATATGGGCCAGGGCGCGCACCCCATGGGGCAGCGCCGCCAGCAAGCTCTTGACGTAGATCCGCGTCGGCGTGAGCAGCGCCTCGCCAAGCGTGGTATCGGTATCGAACGGCGCCGGTGCGGCATAATCCAGCCCCTCGCCATCGACGACCCGGCGCACCAAGGAATAGCCGTTCGAATGGATGCCGCTCGAGGCTATCCCCAGAATCACATCGCCGGGCGTCACCTCAGCGCCCGTCACCAGGCCGTCCCGCTCCACCGCGCCGACGGAAAAGCCCGCAAGGTCGTAATCGCCCGGCTGATAAAGGCCCGGCAACTCAGCCGTCTCGCCACCGATCAGGGCGCAGCCCGCCTGCCGGCAACCCTCGGCGATGCCGGACACCACATCAGCTGCGGCGGCAACATTGAGCGCACCTGTCGCGAAATAATCGAGAAAAAACAAGGGCTCGGCTCCCTGCACGACAAGATCGTTCACGCACATGGCGACCAGATCGATGCCGACCGTGTCGTGCCGCCCGACCGCATTGGCCACCAGCAGCTTGGTGCCCACCCCGTCCGTCGCGGCCAGCAGCAGCGGGTCGCGATAGCCGCAGGCAGCGAGATCGAAGATGGCGCCGAAGCCACCCAGCGCGCCCACGCCGCCGCGCCGCGCCGTGCTCTTGGCCAGCGGCTTGATGCGTTTCACCAGGTCTGCGCCGGCATCGATATCGACGCCGGCATCGCGATAGCGGTAAGGCTGGTCGGGGGTATCGCTCATGCTATGATGCCCGGTGGCTGGTTCCAGGACTGTTCAGAGGCTGAAATGGCGGCGCGCCGGGTGTTATCACTGGTAAAGAGACGCTTTGCAATGGGCGCAAAGCGCATTTTGTCGTGCCTTGCGATCGTCGCCGGTATCGCGGCGGGGCTGCCGCTCGCCGCTACGGCCGGCCCGTTTACCGTCGGCGGCGTCAATGTCGATGCCAGGGGCGACAATGCGCAGCAGGCGCAAGCGCGGGCCCTGGCCAGCGGCCAAAGCCTGGCCCTCGGCCGCCTCTACCGCAAGCTTACCCGGGAGAGCGATCACAGCCGCTTGCCGATCATCGAAGCGGGCGATGTAGAGCGCCTGGTACGCTCATACGAAGTCGCGCGCGAACGCCGCTCCACACAGCGCTACATCGCCGAGCTTACCGTCCACTTCGACCCGGACGGGGTTCGCGATGTCCTGCGCACCGCGCGCATACCGTTTGCCGAGACAGAAAGCCTGCCGCGCCTCGTTCTGCCGCTGCTCGAAGGCGACGGTGATTTGCGGCTCTGGGAAGATATCAATCTCTGGCGTGAAGCGTGGCGCGAGATCGGCTGGCGCCACCACCTGGTCAATCTGGCATTGCCCTATGGCGAACTCGAGGATCTGACCGCCATATCCGCCGAGCAGGCCCGCGACGGCAACCCGGAAGCCCTGTCCGCCATCGCAAAGCGCTACAACGCCCCGGAAACCCTGGTCGCCCTCGCCCGGCTGGAGACAGGCGGCAGCGTTAGCGTGACGGCGACCCGCCATGTCGGGGACAACGCCAGTATTGTCTTCAGCCGGCGCATTCCGGCCAATGCGAGTCCCGCCGCAACGCTACGCCAAGCCGCCCTGACCCTGGCCGAGGCCCTGGAGAGCGATTGGAAGCTCGCCAATCTGGTCGACTTCAGCTCCATGTCGACGCTCGACGTCAATGCCGCGCTAACCGGGCTGGACAGTTGGCTTAGCATTCGCCGACGCTTCGAAGGCATGTCGCAATTGGCCGGAATGCAAGTGGTATCGCTGAGCCGAAGCGAAGCGTATTTGACCCTGCGCTATTACGGCGCGCTGGGAACCTTGAGCGATGCCCTGGACGGTCGCGGCCTTTCTTTGATCGAGGAGGACGGCGGAGAGTGGCGTATCGAGGCCAAGGGTATTGCCGCGGCACTGCCGGCACCGGTCGAGGAGACGCTGGAGGATCCTGCGTTGCCCGAGGCCATTGGCACCCCGACCGAGCCCGCGCCCGAAGCGCTGCCAGATGTGGACCCGGAAGAGGACTTGCTCTTCGAGTGACTAGCCACAAGCATTACGGCGATTGGCGGAGGCGCGCGTGAGCCCGGCGCGACAAGGCATATATTGGCTGGCAGCAGTCGTCGTATTTGTGCTGCTGCTGGTCTTGCTGCGTGACATCCTGCTGCCATTCGTTGCCGGCCTGGCGATCGCCTACTTCCTCGATCCGGTAACCGATCGCCTCGAAGCGCGAAAGCTGTCGCGGGCCCTGGCCACGACCATCGTGACGGTGGTGTTCTTCCTGCTGCTGACGATCGTGCTGGTCCTGATCACGCCGGTCTTGCAGGCCCAGGTGACCAACCTGCTGCAGGAACTGCCAGGCATGGTGCAAGTGCTGACCGAGCGCATCACGGGCTTGATCGAGCAGGCGTCATCCGAGATCGACGAACAGCAGATGGAAGACGCACGCGCCGCCTTCCGCAATATCGCCGGCACCCTTGCCGCCTGGTCGCTGGAGGCTTTGCGCAAGCTCTTCGTGTCCGGACTGGCGCTGCTCAACCTGTTCGGCCTGGTGATCATCACGCCGGTCGTCGCCTGGTACCTGCTGCGCGACTGGGATCGATTGGTCGCCAAGGTCGATGGTTACCTGCCGCGGCGTCACAAGAGCACCATTCATCAGCAGATGCGAGAGATCGATCGCACGTTGGCCGGCTTCGTGCGCGGCCAGGCCATCGTCTGCATCACGCTCGGCACCAGCTACGCCGTGGCGCTCGAGATAATCGGCTTGAATTACGGCCTCGTCGTGGGATTGGTCGTGGGTATCATCGCGATCATCCCCTTTGTCGGTGCGGCGGTCGGGCTGCTGTTGAGTATCGCCTTCGGCTACATGCAGTTCGGACCATCCGGAGAACTCATCGCGGTGCTCGCGGTATTCATGGTCGGCCAGCTCATCGAGAGCAATATTCTGACACCGAAGCTGGTCGGCGACCGGGTCGGGCTGCACGCCGTGTGGGTCATGTTCGCCCTGCTTGCCGGTGGTTCGCTGTTCGGCTTTGTCGGCGTATTGCTGGCCGTTCCCATCGCGGCGATCATCGGGGTGCTCGTTCGCTTCGCCCTCTCACGCTACCTGGAGAGCCCGCTATACGGCGGCGGCAGCGCACCATGAGCAACGCGGCGGCAACCCAACTCGCCCTTGATCTGCCACACCGCCCCGCACTCGCTGCCGACGACTTCCTGGTGGCGCCGAGCAACGAGGACGCCGTGGCCTGGGTCGATCGCTGGCCGAACTGGCAGGCGCCCGGCCTTGCCATTCACGGCCCGCCGGGCTGCGGCAAGAGCCATCTGCTGAGCGTTTGGCGCACCCGCAGCAATGCGACCATGCTAAGCGCCGCAGATTTGGAACCCGGTGTCGACCCGACCCGCCTGCTCGGCACCGCCGGTGCCGCAGCCGTGGAGTGCGGTGCCGCAGGGGAAGGTGCGGACGAGACGACCTTGTTGCACCTTTACAACATCGTTGCCGAGCATGGTGGCGGTCTGCTATTGGCCTCACGGGAGCCGCCAGCGCGCTGGCAAACAAGTCTCGCGGATTTGGCATCCCGTCTCGGCGCCCTGCCTGCGGTCGGCCTGCAGCCACCCGACGATCGGCTGTTGGCAGCCGTGCTGATCAAGCAATTCGGCGACCGTCAGCTCGACGTGGGAGAGGACGTGATCGCCTACTTGATGGCGCGGATCGAGCGCTCCTTCGCTGCGGCGCGCGATCTCGTCCAGGCGCTCGACCAGGCAGCGCTCGCCGGTCAAAGGCGCATCACCGTCCCGCTGGCGCGGGATGTCTTGCAACGATAGAACACGACATCGAACTCTAAGGGAGATAACGGATGGATCTGGGAATCGCCGGCCGCAAGGCCATTGTTTGCGCTTCGAGCCGGGGCCTTGGCCGGGCCTGCGCGACCTCGCTAGCGCGCGAGGGCGTCGCGGTCACGATCAACGGTCGCGACCAGGCGGTCCTGGACGCCACGACCACCGCCATCCGCGAAGAAACCGGCGCCGAGGTGACCGCTGTTGCCGCCGACGTCACCAGCGAGGCCGGCCGCGCTGCCTTGCTCGCCGCCTGCCCCGAGCCCGACATTCTGGTCAACAATGCCGGTGGGCCGCCGCCGGGCGATTTCCGCAAGTGGAGCCGCGAGGACTGGATCGACGGCCTCACCGCCAACATGCTCACCCCCATCGAGCTGATCAAGGCAACCGTCGATTCCATGATCGAGCGCGGCTTCGGGCGCATCGTCAACATCACCTCCAGTTCCACCAAGACGCCGATTCCCGAGCTCGGCATCTCGAACGGCGCACGCACCGGCCTGGCCGGCTTTCTGGCGGGCATCGCGCGCCAGACCGTGCGCAACAACGTAACCATCAATTGCCTGCTGCCGGGCCCCTTCAATACGGACCGTCTGCGTGGCAATATCACTTTCCGGGCCAAAGCAGCCGGTAAGAGCGAGGATGACATGGCCGCTGCCCTGGCCGACCTGAACCCGGCAGGGCGCTTCGGCGACCCGGCGGAGTTCGGCGATGCCTGCGCCTTCCTGTGCTCGGCACAAATGGGCTTCGTCACCGGCCAGCACTTCCTCATGGATGGCGGCAATCATCGCGCTACGTTCTAGGGAGATGGAAGATGGCGCAGCAAAAGACGGCTGACACGAAAGCGGAGACAGGGTCGACGACCGCTGCGCCGTCGGCACCCCGGGAACGCTATTTCAATCGCGAGCTATCGTGGCTGGCATTCAATTGGCGAGTTCTGGCCGAGGCTGAGAACACAGCCCATCCGCTGCTCGAGCGCTTGCGCTTTCTGTCGATTTCGGCCAGCAACCTCGACGAATTTTTCATGGTTCGCGTCGCCGGTCTCAAGGGCCAGGTTCGCAATGGGCTTACCCATCGCAGCCTGGATGGGCGCACACCGGCAGAGCAATTGGCGGAAGTCACGGCAGACGCCAACCGTCTGATGGCCGTACAGATGGAAACCTGGCGCGCATTGCTCACCGACCTGGCAGCCGCAGGCATTGCTGTGGTCACTCCCGATTCCCTGTCGGACGCCGATGTCGACTGGCTGCGCGACTATTTTCTCGAGCAGGTATTCCCCGTCCTTACGCCACTGGCCATCGATCCCGCACACCCCTTCCCCTTCATTGCCAATCGCGGCTTCGCGCTGGCCATGCAGCTGGTCGAAGGCGAAGACGGCCGCACCCTGCGCGCCCTCGTTCCATTGCCCGAGCAGACAAGCCGGTTTATCCGCCTGCCGGGCGCCGAGATCCGTTTTCTGCCGCTGGAGTCCCTGGTCGAGCTGTTTATCGACCAATTGTTCCCTGGCTACCGGGTGACCGGTCGCGGCTGCTTCCGCCTGATTCGCGATAGCGACATAGAATATGAGGAAGAGGCAGAGGATCTCGTTCTTTTGTTCGAGACAGCGCTTCGGCAAAGACGGCGGGGCGGCATTGTCCGGCTCAAGATCGGCGCCGACATGCCTGCCGAGTTACGCCAAATGGTTACCGGAGAGCTGCACGCGGAAAACAGCGACGTCGTCATCATCGATGGCATCCTCGGCATGGCGCAGCTTGATGAGCTCGTGGACTGCGACCGGCCCGACCTGCACTTCCCCAGCTATACGCCGCGCTTCCCCGAGCGCGTCCGGGAATATGACAATGATTGCTTTGCCGCGATCCGCGCCAAGGACTTTGTCGTTCACCACCCCTATGAGAGCTTTGGCGTCGTGGTGCAGTTTCTCCAGCAGGCTGCCACGGACCCGGATGTCATTGCCATAAAGCAGACGCTGTACCGCACCAGCGCCGAGTCGCCGATCGTCAAGGCGCTGATCGCCGCCGCCGAATCCGGCAAGACGGTAACCGCCCTGGTGGAACTGAAAGCGCGCTTCGACGAGGAAAGCAATCTCAAGCTCTCGCGTAGTCTCGAGCGCGCCGGCGTGCATGTGGTCTACGGCTTCATGAACATGAAGACCCACGCCAAGATCTCAAATGTGGTACGCCGCGAGGACCACGTGCTGCGCTCCTACGTGCATTTCGGCACAGGCAATTATCACCCGGTAACAGCCCGCATCTATGAGGACCTGTCATTCTTCACATGCGACGAGGAGCTGGCACGCGACGCTGCAAGAATATTCAATTTCACGACCGGATACGCCGCGCCCGAGCATTTTTCGCGCGTCAGCGTTGCGCCTATGACTTTGCGCGCATCGATACTCGAACATATCGACAAGGAGATCGTCCACGCCGAGGCCGGCCGGGCGGCATCGATCTGGGCCAAGATGAATTCCCTGGTCGATGGCACCATTATCGACAAGCTCTATGAAGCCAGCATGGCAGGGGTCGAGATAGACCTGATCGTGCGCGGCGTCTGTTGCCTGCGCCCGGGCGTCCCCGGCATGAGCGAGACCATTCGCGTGAAAAGCATTGTCGGACGCTTTCTCGAGCACGCGCGCATCGTCTGTTTCGGCAATGGCGAGCCTCTGCCGTCGCCGGCCGCCAAGCTCTTCATATCGTCTGCCGATTGGATGCCGCGCAATTTCGACCGCCGTTGCGAGGCCCTGGTACCGATCACCAACGCGACCGTACACCGCCAAGTAATCAATCAGGTCATGCTGGCCAACCTCAAGGACGAAGCACAAAGCTCCGTGCTTGGTCCTGATGGCATCTATCGTAAGGTACAGGGGGGTGACGACGCCTTCTCTGCCCATACCTATTTCATGACCAATCCCAGCCTTTCCGGACGCGGCAAGGCACTGCAACACGGCGGTGCCCCTGCCGCGTTACGGATCGGCCCGCAAGCCTGAGCCGAGAACAATGGAAGGATACGCCGGCGTGCGCCGCGCGGTGGTCGACATCGGCTCCAACTCGATACGCCTGGTAGTCTTCAGTGGCCCGGCGCGGGTGCCGGTCGTCATCTTCAACGAAAAGGTGCTCAGCGGCCTCGGCGGTGCGCTCCATGACACCGGCCGCCTCGACGCGGCCGGCTCGTCCCTGGCCCTGACCAACCTCGAACGTTTTGCAGCCCTATTGAAGGTCTTGGCGGTGGAACGGGTGGACGTGGTGGCGACGGCCGCCGTGCGCGATGCCAGCGACGGTGAGCGTTTCGTGACCGAGTTGCAGCGCCGCACGGGCTTGGAAACCCGCATCCTCAGCGGTGCCGAGGAAGCTGCCTTGTCGGCGCTCGGCGTCATCGCCGGCATCCCCGAGGCAGATGGTGTCATGGGCGACCTGGGCGGTGGCAGCCTTGAGCTTGCGCGGATCGCCAACAACGAGACCTGCGAGCGAACGACCTTGCCGCTCGGGCCACTGCGCTTGCAAACGCCGGTAAAGAGGGCAAAGGAACAGGTCGATACTGCGTTTGCCGAACTCGACTGGCTGGATGCCGCCCGCGACGGCACCCTCTACTTGGTCGGCGGCAGTTGGCGCGCTCTGGCCCGCATTCATATGGCGCAAACCGGCTATCCCTTGCGGCTGATCCACCGCTACCGCCTGCGTCATGGCGAAATGTTGAGTCTCACCGACCTGGTGGCACGGCAAAGCCCGGAGTCCCTCAGGCGCCTGCCCGGCGTGCCCACGCGGCGCCTCGGCGTGCTGCCGCAAGCCTCCTTGCTGTTGAACCGACTGTTGCAGCGCATACAGCCCAAATCGGTCGAGTTTTGCGCCTATGGACTGCGCGAAGGCTTGCTCTATGCGGATTTGCCGGCCGAAGTTCGGGCGCAAGACAGTTTGCTCGCCACCTGCCGCGATATCGGCGCGCAAACATCCCGCTTCCCGGGCCTGGCACCGGCACTGCTGCGCTGGAGCGCCGACCTTGCCGAAAACGAAAGCGCGCAGGAGGCATTGCTCCGCGAGGGGGCATGCTTGCTGAGCGATATCGCCTGGCGCGCCCATCCCGACCATCGGGCGGACGACGCCTTCCGCCAGATCTTCACCCACCCCGGCTTGCTGGTCGAGCATCGCGACAGAGCCTTTCTGGCGCTCGCCGTCTATCACCGCTATACGGGCAAGGAATCGCCGGACATGCTGGAGCGCATGCACGGCCTGATCCGCGAAGACGATGTGCAAAGAGCGCGCATCCTTGGGCTCGCCTTGCGCCTGGGAGAAACCATTTCGGGCGGCGATCCCACCACGCTTGACCGCTTCTCCCTGATTCGCCGCGAGGAAGACAGGCGCCTTTGTCTGCTTCATGCCGCGGCGGACCGCGCCCTGGTTGGCGAAGTCGTGGTAAAGCGCCTGAGCGGACTGGCCTCCGCCATGACCCTCGGCCCGGCAATCGAAGGGACCCACGTGAAGGGCACGAAATAGCCCAAACAATCGAAAGGACACCCCAGCCATGAAAACCACACTCGCGATAGGCGTGCTCGTTGTCGGCCTCGCTGCTGCGCTGCCGACTCAGGCCGGAGACATCGGCGAATCCGCTGACGCCGACGACAAGACGATGGAGCAATGCCTGGAGGCCGCGCTCGACGTCTTCGGCGGCCAGGCGCTCAACGTCGAATACAAGCACGAGCTCGGCCAACCGATCTACGACTTCGATATCCTCGCCCCCGACGGCGTGCGCTGGGAGGTCGAAGTGAATGCCGAGAACGCAATGGTCTGGGAGATCGAGCGCGAGGTTGACAAGACGGACCCTGCCTTCGCGGCCCAAGCGACCATAGATGAAGACACCGCCGTACAGACGGCCCTGGCGATGTTCCCGGGCGAGGTCGAGAGCGTGGAATACGGCCTCGAGCACGATGGCAGCGCAGCCTACGAGATCGACATCGTGATGGCCGGCGGCGGCGAGATGAACGTCGAGGTCGATGCCAGCAGCGGCCGTATCACCGAGGCCAATCCCGAGCTTTGGGAGATCGGCGAAAGCGAATAGAGCGAGAGCTCAGATGCGGCCGAAATCGTTGGCGTAGAGCCCCTCCAGCGTAGCCATTGCCGCTTGCGGCAGCGGCCCCATCTCGGCCGCGGTGATGGCTTCCTCGAGATGGCGGAACTCGGCCAGACCGACGGCGACGCAATCGATGCCCGGATCCGATAGCGAAAAGCGGATCGCGGTCTGCGGCCGCGTGCCGTATTCGAGCCCCATGGCGTCGAAGGCCGCGTGTGCCTTGCGTTCTTCCTCGGCCAGCTCGAAACCCGGCGTCAGCGGCACTTCACGCCCGGTGCGCGTGTCGGTGGCAATAACGCCGGCGGCAAGGGTGCGAATATTCATGACGCCCACATCATTGTCCTTGCAGGTATCGATGATGCCACCAAGGTCTTGCCCGGTCCATGCCGGAGGCATGGCCCGCCCGGCACTCGGATTGAGCAGATTGTAATAGACCTGCGCCGCGTCGAAGCGGCCGCTCGCCAACACCTCGCATACTGCCGGCGTATCCCCCAAGGCCGTAATGCCGATGGCGCCGACCAGGCCGCTCTCACGCACCGCGTCGAGGGCATCGGCTACTCCCCCCTTGGCCAGGACATCGCCGACACCGACCTTGCCGTCCCCGGTCTCGGTTCCGATCTGCGTGTGCAGGAACAACAGATCGACGCGCTTGCGCCGCAGCCTCGACAGACTGTCGGCGAGACTCCGTTCCACTTGCCCGCGACAATCGTCCAACCCGGATAGATCCACTGCGACCTTGGTCGACAGGTGCGGCGCGATATCCTGCTCGGGCAGCAGCCAGCCCAGCGCCTCTTCCGACTTGCCGTTGCCATAGGCCGGCGCCGTATCGATCCAATTGATGCCGGCATCCAGCGCCCGCTTGACCGCGGCACGGCGGGTGTCGTCATCCTTATCTATGAGGATGCCGCCGACCCAACCGCCGCCGAAAACGATTTCCGAAACCTCGAGCCCGGTGCGTCCGAGCCGCTGCTTGCGCATGGCGTGTCTCCTAGAGCATGTCTCGACCAATTGGAGTCAGTTTGACCGGTCTCAGCGTCGCCCTGGCTAGGCGCGCGTCGCCGCGCGATGCGGGGACATCGGGCAAGACGCGCAAC
>CAYPAX010000027.1:0-15900 GCA_964408735.1 uncultured Rhodospirillaceae bacterium
AGAATCAGACACAGCGACACGCGTCCAGAGCAGACTTCGTCAACGGGCTGATAGCAGCCAGTCGAGAATGATCACCCGCTGCACGAAATAGAGCCCGATGATCGCCACCAGGGGGGCGAAATCGATACCGCCGGCGGTGGGCACGATGCGGCGGAGGCGGCGCAGCAGCGGCTCGGTCAGCACATAGAGCGCATTGCCCACGGCATAGACGAACTTGTTGCGCGTGTTGACCACGTTGAAAGCCATCAACCAGCTGAAGATGGCCTGGATGATGATCACCCAGACGTAAAGGTTGATGAGGTCGGCGACGAAGAGCAGTAAGGCGGTCATGGGCGCGGCAAGCCTCGAAGGGATTTACGCTGGACGGGGGGCAGTATATAACATGCGCCCGCCCCGGCCAGGGCAGATCAGCCGGCCGCCTCGGGCGCCCGTGGGGCCGTAGCTCAGTTGGGAGAGCGCTACGTTCGCAACGTAGAGGTCAGGGGTTCGATTCCCCTCGGCTCCACCAATCCTTTCCTATCGAAACGCCGTCCATAACAGGCACCGCCTCGAGCTTGGCTATCACCGCAGCGAATTGCGCCCGGACCACGTCGGCACATTCCTCGTCCATCGCCCGCTCACGCTGCTTCTGCGATGCGGTAGGTGCTAGGGCCGGCCTCCGTGACGGTCCGCGTAATCGTCAGACCGCGGTTTCGCAGACCCGTCAGGGCCGGCCGCACGCTGTGAGGTTGCCAGGTCGATTCCCGCATGATGTCTGGTACGCTGACGCCCGCCTGCCGCACGGCGAGGCCCCGTGAGAGTGGTCTTCGACGGGCTCATCTATATCGCCATCATGATTCCGAGGATCGTGATCGGCATCGCCACATTGGTTGCCTTGGTAACGGTATTCGATTTCCTCAATCCGTTGGTGGCCGCCTTGTGGCCGGGCGATGCCAAGCCGCCGAAGCTCTCCCTGGGCTATGCGTCGGTCATCGCCGGCCATACCTTATTCACGATGTCATTGGTCATCGTCTTGCAGCGGGCCAGGATCGCAGGCATGGACCGAACCCTGACCGAGGCATCCGAAGACTTTTATGCGACACCGTGGCGAACCTTCCGCCAGGTCACCTTGCCGCAGAGATATCCGGCGATTCTCGCGGGGTTCCTGCTCCGGGCGCGCAGCGCCAGGATGTCGCGCCCCTACCAAGGAAAGGAACGAAAGGGATGATACTCGAGGATCGCGTGGCGATCGTCACGGGCGCAGGTTCCGGCATCGGCCGCGGCGGTGCCGAGATCATGGCCCGGGAAGCGGCCATGGCGTTGTCGCCGATCTGTCGCCGGAGCGTTCCTAGGAGGTGCCTGAGAGCATTGCCAAGGCGGGCGGGCAGAGGCCAGGCCGACGGAGGTGACCGACGAGGAAGCCCTACAGAAGCCGATCGCCGACACTCATGCCGCACATGGCCGCATCGACATATTGCACAGCCATGCCGGCATCCGGGTCGACGGCAGTCTTGAGGAAGTCAGCGTGCAGGGGCTGGACGAGTCCTACGGGCTTAACGTGCGCCCGCATTTCGTCGCCGCCCGTGCCGTGGTGCCGCATATGAAGGCGCAGGGCAGCGGCAGCATCGTCAACACCTCGTCCAATTCCGGGGGTCTTTCTCGATACGGGCATGCTCGCCTATGTCGCCACCAAGGCCGCCGTGATCATGATGACCAAGCAGGTCGCGCTCGATTACGCCAAGTACAGCATCCGCTGCAATGCGCTCTGTCCGGGCTGGGTCGATACGCCCTTCATCGAGCCCTATATCCGCCAGATGGGCGGGGGCGCGAGGCGATTGAGAAATACGTCAGCGAGACCATTCCCATGGGCCGCTGGGCAAATATCGAGGAGATCGCCGAATCCATTCTCTTCCTCGCTTCCGACCGCTCGTCCTTCATGACTGGTCACGCCCTTGTCGATGATGGCGGCGAGTGCATCGCCTGATAGTATCATCGGGCAGACGAAGGGGGGCGGCATGAGGACACAGGCTCGTGTGGTGGTCATCGGCGGCGGCGTGGTCGGCGTCAGCACGCTCTATCACCTGGCCAAGAAGGGCTGGTCGGATGTGGTGCTGTGCGAGCGCAAGGAGCTCACCTCGGGCTCGACCTGGCATGCCGCCGGCCTGCTGCCACTCTACAATCTGAGCTACAGCGCAGGGCAGATCCACAAATACTCCATCGGTCTCTACCAGACCCTGGCTGCGGAGACCGGGCAGGAGACCGGATTCCGCCAGGTCGGCAATATGCGCCTCGCCACCAGCTGCGACCGCCTGGACGAGTTTCGCCGCTATGCCGGGATCGCCGAGACCATCGGTGTCGAAGCGAGCATTCTCACTCCCGATGAGTTCATCGAACTCTGGCCGATTGCCCGTAGCGACGGGATCGTGGCGGCAATCCGTCATGAGGCGGACGGCTATGTCCAGCCCGCGGATCTTACCCAGGCCATGGCCAAGGGCGCGCGCGAGGCTGGTGCGGAGATATACCGGGGCACGAAGGTGCTCGGCATCGAGGCGACGCCGAGCGGCGAATGGCGCGTGCGTACCGATCAGGGCGATATCGCTTGCGAGCATGTGGTGAGCGCCAGCGGTGTCCATGCCCGCCAGACCGGTGCCATGGTCGGGTTGGACGTGCCGGTGCTGCCGGCCGAGCATCAGTATCTGGTCACCGAGCCCCATCCCGATATCGTCGCCCGCCACGATGCGGGCCTGCCCGAGATGCCGGTCTTCCGCGACCCCGATGCGTCCTATTACATGCGCGAGGAGCGCGGCGGCCTGGTGCTCGGTATTTACGAGATGACAGCGCCGATCTGTTTCGAGGACGGGCCGCCCGAAACCTGGGAGAACGATCTCTTTCAGCCCGATCTCGAGCGCCTGGAGCCCCATATCGAGGCGGCCATCGCCCGCGTGCCGGCCTTTGGCGAGGTCGGCATCAAGCAGGTCATCAACGGCCCCATCGCCTATACGCCGGATGCCAACCCGATCATCGGGCCGGCCTGGGGGGTGCGCAATTTCTGGCTCAACGAAGGACACAGCTTCGGCATCACCGCGGCCGGCGGGGCGGGTTGGCAGTTGGCGGAGTGGATCGTCGAGGGCGAGCCCTCGATCGACATGCTGGGCGTCGATCCGCGCCGCTTCGGCGCCTATGCCTCGGCGGGCTATCTGAAGATCAAGAACCACGAAGCCCATGCCGAGCTCTACGCCATCGCCTATCCCAATGAGGAGAAGCCCGCCGGCCGGCCCTTGAAGACCTCGCCGTGCTATGGGCGGATGAAGGCGCTCGGCGCGGTATTCGGCCAGAAGAACGGCTGGGAACGGCCCAACTGGTTCGCGCCCGAGGGCGCAGAGCCGCGCGATGTCCTGAGCTTTCGCCGCAGCAACGATTTCGAGGCCATCGGCGCCGAATGCCGCACCGTGCACGAGGCGGTCGGCCTGCTCGATCTGACGGCATTCGCCAAGACCCGGGTCAGCGGTGCGGGCGCCGAGGCCTGGCTGGACGGGCTGGTCGCCAATCGCTTGCCGGCGCCCGGCCGCGTCAGGCTCGGGCATATCCTGTCGGCCAATGGCGGCGTGCGCTCTGAGTTCACCATCATGCGCGACGGCCCGGAGGCCTTCACGCTGGTCTCGGCCGCCGCCGGCGAGCGCCACGACACCGACACGCTGGAGAAGGCGTTACCGGCCGACGGCAGTGTGCACCTGCAGAGCCTGACCGAGGCGATCGGTGTCCTGGTCTTGGCGGGACCAAGATCCCGCGACGTTCTGGCCAAGCTGACCGATGCCGACCTGTCGAGTGCCGCCTTCCCTTGGATGAGCGAGCGCGCACTCGATATCGGCGCGGCGCAAGTGCGTGCCGCACGCGTCAGCTATGTCGGTGAGCTCGGCTGGGAGCTGCACCATCCGATCTCCATGCAGAACGCGATATTCGACCCACTCATGGCGGCGGGCGAGGAATTCGGCATCAAGCCGTTCGGCATCCGCGCCATGGACTCTCTGCGTCTGGAGAAATCCTATTTCGCCTGGGGCACGGAACTGTCGATAGAATATGCCGCGCTCGAATCCGGCCTTGAGCGCTTCGTCGCTCTCGACAAGGGCGACTTCTTCGGCCGTGACGCGCTGGTGGCCTGGCAGGCGAAGGGCTTTGACAATCGATTCGTGACGCTTGCCGTGGATGTCGCGGACGCCGATGCGCGTGGCAGCGAACCGCTCTACGCCGGCGGCAACCTGGTCGGCCGCGTTACCGGCGGCGGCTATGGCTGGCGGGTGGGCAAGAGCCTGGCGCTGGCCATGGTGCGCCCGGTGCATGGCGCAATCGGCAGCGAGCTCGAGGTCGATATCCTCGGCACACGCCATCGCGCGACGGTGATCGAGCACTCGCCCTTTGATTCAGAGAACAGTCGCCTGAAAGCCTAGCCCCGCTTGCGCTGAAGCAGGGCTGCGCTGCCGAGCAGGATCACCGAGGCGACGATAAGCATGGTCGAGATGGCGGCGATGGTCGGGTCGACCTGATCACGCAGACGCGGCGAGCTGATTGCCGAACTGCTTGCGGCTGTTGCCGATGCCGCCGACCGAGATGCCGCCCAACCCGACGCCATGATAGCCGCGCTCGCGGCCGATGAAGCGCGTCCGGGCCGTCTCGCCATTGGCCTAGTGAAAGGCGCGCGCGATCTTGAGTGCGGTATCGACCGATTCCGAGTCGGAATTGGTGAAGAAGGCATGGTCGAGGTCGCCGGGCAGCATGTCCACCAGGCGCGCCGCGAGCTCGAACTGACCCGGATGCGCCATCCAGAAGCCGGGCGCCTAGTTCATGCGCTCCGACTGGCGTTGCACTGCTTCGATGATTTCGCACCGCCCATGTCCGGCATTGACACACCACAGACCGGCGGTGCTTTCGAGAATCTCGCGGTCATCGACGCTACGGTAGTGCATGCCTTCGGCCGACACCAGGAGACGGGGATTGGCCTTGAATTGCCGGTTGGCCGAAAACGGTATCCACAAGGGGTCGAGAGCCAGCTCGACGTGCTGCTGGCGTAGTCGTCTCCAAGCGCGCTCATCGGCTTTCCCTCGGCGATCAGAAAGTAAAAAATTGGATAAGATATTTAGATCTGATAAAACTTTATCATCGGAAATTATTTATGAGGCAACCCTGTGACCCAGCACGCGCGAACGCCGAGACCAGCGGGTCACAGGCGGCCGACGCGTGGCTCGTTGCCCGCCGACACCGGCTCCGAGAGCTTTCTGGGCTCCGCGATTCGCGAGCTGCGCAAGGCGCGCGACCTGACGCTGAAGGATGTCGCCGACGAGGCCGGGCTGTCGGTCGGCTATCTGAGCCAGGTCGAGCGCGATCTGGCCACGCCGTCGATCAAGGCGCTGCACGAGATCGCGCGCGTGCTGGGGGTCAATATCGGCTGGTTCTTTGCGCCATCGGATGCGGACGACAGTGGCGAGCGGCGCTACATCGTCCGCGCCGATCGCCGCCGGACGCTCAATTTCGGCTCCGGCATCACCGATCATCTTCTCTGCCCATCGCTGAGCGGCGAGCTTGAGCTTCTGTGCAGCACGTTTGCCCCCGGCGCCTCGAGCGGTGATGAGCCCTACACCCATCGCGGGGAAGAGGCCGGCGTCATTGTCTCGGGCGAGCTGGAACTGTGGATCGATGCCGAGCACTTCCACCTGAGCAGCGGCGACAGCTTCAATTTTTCAAGCACCATCCCGCACCGCTATCGCAATCCCGGCGAGAGCGAAACCGTCGTGATCTGGGCGATCACGCCACCGACCTATTGAGGAGCACGATCCCTTGGCCCAAGCTTTTCCCACCCAGTCCCGCGTCGTCATTATCGGTGGCGGCATCGCCGGCTGCTCGATCGCCTATCATCTGGCCAAGCTGGGCTGGAGCGATGTCACCCTGCTGGAGCGCGGCGAGCTGACCTGCGGCACCACCTGGCATGCCGCCGGGCTGGTCACCCAGCTGCGCGCCACGCATACGATGACCGAGCTCTGCCGCTACGGCCCCGTGCTGTACGGGGCGTTGCAGGAGGAGACGGGGCAGGCCACGGGCTTCAAGGCCAACGGCTCGCTGCAGGTGGCGCGCACGCAGGGGCGCCTGACCGAGGTCGCGCGCATGATCTCCCTCGGCCAGGTCTTCGGCGTCGAGGCGCGCATGGTCGACGCCGCCGAGGCCAAGGCGCTCTATCCGCTGCTCGACGAAAGCAGGATTCTCGGCGGCGGCTTCATCCCGGGTGACGGCCAGACCAATCCCATCGACACGACGATGGCGCTCGCCAAGGGCGCGCGTGCACGTGGCGTTCGCATTATCGAAGGCGTGAGCGTCAGCGGCTTCGAGATGACAAACGGCGCGGTAAGCGGGGTCGTGACCGACCAGGGCACCATGGCCTGCGAGATCGTTGCCAATTGCGCCGGCATCTGGGCCCGCGATATCGGCCGCCTGGCCGGCGTCAACGTGCCGCTCTACGCCGCCGAGCACATGTACATCACGACCGAGGCCGATGCGGCCATCCCGCCGGACCTGCCGGTGCTGCGTGACACCGACGGCACCGTCTACGTCAAGGAGGATGCCGGCAAGCTGCTGGTCGGCGCCTTCGAGCCGGAGGCCAAGCCGCTGCCGCTCGACGCGCTGCCGGCAACGTTCGAATTCGGCGAGCTGCAGGAGGATTGGGATCAGTTCGGGCCGCCAATGACCCGGGCCATGGAAATGATTCCCCTGCTCGAGAACGCGGGCATCCGCCATTTCATGAACGGCCCGGAAAGCTTCACGCCCGACAACCGCTTCATTCTCGGCGAAGCGCCGGAGCTGAAGAACTTCTTCGTCGCCGCCGGCTTCAACTCGCAAGGCATTCTCAGCGGCGCCGGTGTCGGGCGCGCGGTGGCGGAATGGATCGTCGAAGGGCAACCGACCATGGATCTGTCCGAGATCGACATCGCGCGCTTCCAGCGCTTCCAGGTCAATCGCCGCTATCTGCACGACCGCATCAGCGAAAGCCTCGGTCTGCTCTATGCCATGCATTGGCCGCATCTGCAGGTCGAGACCGCGCGGCCGGCGCGCGAGACCCCGCTGCACAGCCGCCTGGCGAAGCACAATGCCTGTTTCGGCGAGGCCGGCGGCTGGGAGCGCGCCAACTGGTATGCGCCTGAGGGCGTCACGCCGGCCTACGAATACGCCTATGGCCGGCAGAACTGGTTCGCTCATGTCGGCGAGGAACACAAGGCGGTGCGCGAGGCCGTCGGCCTGTTCGACCTGTCGTCGTTCGGCAAGGCCGTCGTTCAGGGCCGCGACGCGGAAGCCCAGCTGCAACACATCTGCGTCGCCGACATGGCGGTGCCTGTCGGCAAGGTGGTCTACACCCAGTTCCTCAATTCGCGCGGCGGCATCGAGGCCGACCTGACGGTAACCCGCCTCGCCGAGGACAAATACCTCGTGGTCACGGCCGCGGTATCGCAGGAGCGCGATCTCAATTGGATCCGCCGCCACCTCGACGACGATGCTTTCGTCACCTTGCAAGACGTCACCTCGGGCTATGGGGTGCTCTCCGTGATGGGACCGAATTCACGGCAATTGCTGTCGCGTTTGTCGGATGCGGATTTCTCCAACGCGGCCTTCCCCTTCGGCACCAGTCAGGAGATCGACATCGGCTACGCCAAGGCTCGCGCCATGCGCATCAGCTACGTTGGCGAGCTGGGTTGGGAGCTCTATCTGCCGACCGAATTCAGCGGGCCGGTTTTCGATCTGCTGCTTGCCGAGGGAGCGGGACATGGCCTTCGCCTTGCTGGCTACCATGCGCTCGATTCGCTACGCAGCGAAAAGGGCTACCGCCATTGGGGGCACGACATCACGCCGGCCGACACGCCGCTGGAGGCGGGGCTGGGATTTGCCGTCTCGTTCAGGAAGAACAGCGACTTCATCGGCCGCGACGCTCTTGAGCGGCAAAAGGAAACAGGATTGGGTCGCAAGCTAGTGCATTTCCTGATGGACGATCCCGAGCCGATCCTGCTGCACGACGAGCCGGTCTTCCGCAACGGCGAGCTGGTTGGCATGACAACCTCCGGGTCGTTCGGCTACACCCTCGGCCGCTCGGTGGGCATGGGTTATGTCAAGATGCCCGAGGGCGCCGACAAAGCCTGGTTCGAGGACGCTTCGTACCTGATCGACCTTGGCGGCAGCCGGCACGCCGCCAAGGCCAGCGTTCGGCCGTTCTACGACCCGGGCCATGAGCGCGTGAAAAGTTGAAATCATCGGAGACCTGAAATGGAACTGGACTCAGCGAGCGAGCTAAGCCTCACGGATTGGCGTCAGAAGGCGGCGGCGATGAAGGCCGAGACCGGATGCTTCATCGATGGTGATTTTCTGGCGGCGCGGGCTGGCGCGGTCTTCGAAACCGTCAACCCGGCCACCGGCGAGGTCATCGCCGAGGTCGCCCGCGGCCAGGCCGCCGATGTCGATGCGGCCGTGGCATCCGCCCGCACGGCCTTCAGGAGCGGCGTCTGGTCACGCATGGAGCCGCGCGACCGCATGGCGGTGCTGTATCGCTACGCGGACCTGATCGACGACCACGCCGACGACTTCGCCGTCATCGACACCCTGGACATGGGCAAGCCCATTTCCGACATGCTGGCGGCGGACGTGCCGATGTCGTCTCTGACGTTCCGCTATTTCGGCGAGACCGTCGACAAGATCGAAGGCGCCGTCACCAACACCGCCGCCGATGCGCTGCACTATATCCTGCGCCAGCCCCTCGGTGTCGTCGCCTGCATCGTGCCCTGGAACTATCCGCTTCTGATGGCGGCGTGGAAAGTCGCCCCGGCCCTGGCCGCGGGCAATACTGTTGTCTTGAAGCCGGCCGAGCAATCGCCACTCAGCGCCGGCCTGATGGCGCAGCTGTTCATCGAGGCCGGTGGGCCGCCCGGCGTCTTCAACGTCGTCCAGGGGCTCGGCGAGGAGGCCGGCAAGGCGTTGGCCCTGCACATGCACGTGGACAAGGTCGGCTTCACGGGATCGGTCGAGGTTGGCAAGCTCATGATGGTGTATGCCGGCCAGTCGAACATGAAGCGCGTGACCACCGAATGCGGTGGCAAGACACCGCAAGTTATCCTGGCCGACACCCCTGATCTGGACCTGGCCGTCGACAATGCCGTCGCCGGCATCTATGGCAACCAGGGCGAGGTGTGCAACGCGGGCTCGCGGCTGCTGGTGGACCGCAGCATCGAAGACGACTTCGTTGCGCTGTTCATCGAGAAGGCGAAATCCGCCTTTGTCCCCGGCGACCCGTTGGACCCGGCGACCACCATGGGCCCGTTGGTCACCGCCGAACAGCAGCAGCGCGTCGACGGCTATATTGACGTGGGCCGGAACGAGGGCGCGCATATGGCCTTCCAGCAGACCCTGTCGCCGACGCTTGCCGACGGCGCCTATGTGGCGCCGACGCTGTTCACCGGCGTCGAAAATTCCGTGCGCATCGCCCAAGAGGAGATCTTCGGTCCGGTCGGCGCGGTCATTCCGTTTTCCGGCATGGACGAGGCGCTCGCCATCGCCAATGACAGCATCTTCGGGCTGGCGGCATCGATCTGGACAGCCGACGTAGGCACGGCGCACCGCTTCGCCCGCGATATGGATGCCGGCGTCATCTGGGTCAACAGTTTCGATGTCGGCGACATGACCCAGCCCTGGGGCGGCTACAAGCAGTCGGGCTTCGGCCGCGACAAGTGCCTGGAGACCATGATGCTTCATACCCAGACCAAATCGGTGTGGCTCGATATCGGAGAGTGACCGCGACGGCCTCGAGCAGGGGGGTAGGGCGACCACGCAACTTCCTCGGCTTTTCGCGCCGTTCACCCTGCGCGGCCACTGCTTCAAGAACCGCCCATTTGCATCGCCATGACTTTCTAAGTGAGGCCGCTCCGCACCTTGCCCGCATCCCTACAGGTGCAACAAAGGCAAAAAGAAGATCGATCGAAAGGCGATTTGGCGGCATGATCAGGCAGCGACATAGGCCTTAGCCGGGTCGTCATCCTGGCCAACAATGTGGAACCAGATCAATGAATGAAGTCACGACTGTCGTAAACACGACTTCCGATGACCGTTTTGCGGCAGGCTGCGGCTTCACGGAAGGCTCTTATCGGCCAATTGCGGAGGTAACGGTCTCGGTCTTGGACTGGGGCTTCAACAAATCAGACGTCACCTATGATGTCGTGCATGTCTGGGACGGTGGCTTTTTTCGCCTTCAGGATCACCTCGACCGGTTCTGGGATTCGATGGCTGGCCTGCGCATGTCTATCCCATACAGCAAGGAAGAGGTGGCGGATATATTGCGCGAATGCGTCCAGCGCGCGGGCCTGCGCGATGCCTATGTTGCAATGGTCACGACCCGGGGCGTGCCGGCGCCTGGGATGCCGCGCAAACCAGGGCTGCTGAGCAACAGGTTTTTTGCCTACGCGCTGCCGTGGATGGACGTGATTGCCAAGGACGTGCAGGAACGCGGCGCGCATTTGCTGATCGCCAAGACCCAGCGCATCCCGATCGCGTCGGTGGATCCGACGATCAAGAACTACCATTGGGGCGATCTGATCCGCGCCCAGTTCGAGGCGGACGATCAAGGCGCTGATACCGCGGTGCTGCTTGACGCGGATGGCTACGTTACCGAAGGCCCGGGCTTCAATGTGTTCGCGATTGTCGAGGGCACGGTGATCAGCCCGGACCAAGGCGCGCTCGAGGGCATTACCCGAAAATCGGTCTTCGAACTCTGCGATGAGCTCCCGATCGCCGTCGAGGTTCGCCCTTTGACCAAACAAGAGTTGCTGGATGCGGATGAAATCTTCACCGCCACCACAGCCGGCGGCGTAATGCCCGTATCGCGCATCGACGGCCGCATCAAGGGCAACGACCGCCCTGGCCCTATCTCGGCACAACTCAAAGCGCTCTACTGGCAAAAGCATGCCGAAGGCTGGCATATGACGCCGATCGATTACGGCGGCTAAGACAACGCCTCTCGCATTTTGGCCAGCATGGCCTGGCGATCGGCGCGCGCCGCCAGCGCTTGCTCCATGGTCACCGAGACGAAATTGGTCGGCATATGCGGCTGAAGCTGGCCGATCAGATCCATGTCGGCGGAGATCACCGTCCCCAGCATGAAATAACCGCCGCCCGAGACCGCGTCCCGATGCAATACGATCGGCTCTGTCCCGCCCGGCACCTGGATCGAGCCGTAGGGATAGCAGCCGTCGACAATGTTGCTCGGATCCGACCCGGCGCCGAACGGCTGATCCCGTTCGACGAATTCCAGCGCGGCACCGCCGCGAAAACGATAGCCGATGCGATCCGCCTCGGGCGCGACTTTCCAGGTGTCGCTGAAGAACCTGGCGCCCGATTGCTCGGTGACGCGGTGCCAATAGATCCCCGGCAGGGCCCGCAGTTCGGCGGGGTTCCCCGGACCCCTGCGAAGCGCTGTCGCCAGGCTCTTGCCGGCGGTTGCGGCCCCATTGGATCCAAGCGGCACGACGTCGCCGTCTTGCAGCGCGCGCCCGTCGAAACCGCCCAGGGCGCCGAGCCCATAGGTCGAACGGCTGTCGAGCACCAGCGGCACATCAATACCGCCGGAGACGGCGATATAGGCCCGTGCCCCGCCCTTGAGAAAATCGAAGCTGAGCACTTGTCCCGCCTTGATCGGGAACGACAGCCAATTGTCCTGATCGGCCCCATCGACGCGCGGCGTCATTGCGGCGCCGGTAACCGCAACCACCGCATCCGAGGTGAACTCGAGCTCTGGACCGAGGAATGTCGCCTCGAGAACCGCCGCCTCGGCTGGGTTGCCGACCAGCAGGTTCGCCGCGGTCAGCGCATAGAGGTCCATACCGCCCGACATCGGAATGCCGAGATGATAATAGCCGGGCCGGCCCTGGTCCTGGACGCTCGTCGAGAGGCCGGCTTGGAGAACCTTAATTGCCATTGAGCGCCTCCAGCAGCGAGTTGTTATAGGCGGTCGCGTCCTTGTTGAAGTCGTCGAGCGAAAACTTCACCTCACGGATACGCGGTTGGAAACGGTTGGCGTCGACCTCTTCGACCGCCGTATCATAGGCGTCGCGGTCGACGGATTTGAACTTCACGAGATCGCCTGGCTTGAAGAAGATCATGAAATCCTTGAGATAGTTGATCTCCTGCTTGGGATCGTAGATCGGCATCGGCGTGATGCCGAACATCTGATACCCACCGGCGCCGCGCACCGAATAGATGCACGCGAAACAACCGCCATAGCCGACCGTCAGCTTCGGTGTGTCGGTTCGCGGGCGGAGATACTTCGGCACCTCGATCTGTCGTGCGCGCTCCACTGTTTGATAGAGGAACGGTAGTCCGGCAACGAATCCGACCATCGAGACGAACCACGGCGAACCCGAATGTGCCTCGATGAAACTCTCGACGGAACCGTAATTGTTGATGCGCGCCGAATATTCGAGATCAGTGGCGTTCGGATCCTGATGGCGTTCGCGAAACCGCATTAGGGTTTCGTGCGTCCAGGGATCGTTGTAGAGCACCGGAATCTCGATGATCCGCGTGTCCAGCGTGTGGTCCGCGGCTTCGGCCTCGACCTCGAGTTTCCTAAGCTCGGACAGCATGTCGTCGGGTTTGATCTTATCCGGATCGAACTTGATCTGGAATGACGCATTGGCGGGGCAAATCTCGGTAACGCCATCGATCTGGCTGTCGCGCACGGCGTTGGTCATCGACAGGCTCTTGAAGAAGGCCTCGAGCGACATGCCTTCATCGACTTCGCAGAAAATATGCTCGTCGCCGCCGAACGAATAGCGAGTTTTCATGAGCAGTGTGCCTCCTTAATCGGACGAGATCGGATTGGCCTCGAGCCATGGCTCGAGAAATTGGGTGTGGAAACGACCGGCGCGGATGTCGGGATCGCCAACAAGCTGCTGGTGCAACGGCTTGGTGGTATGGATTCCCTCGACGCACAGCTCGGCGAGCGCCGCCGCCATCCGATCCATCGCCGCCTCGCGGGTCTCCGCCGACACGATGAGCTTGCCGAGCAGCGAATCGTAGAAGGGCGGGATTTCATAGCCCTCGTAGAGCATTGTATCGAAGCGCACGCCGGGGACGACGGGCGCCCGGTAAGCGGTCACGGCACCGGGATTGGGAAGGAAATCCATCGCCGGATTTTCGGCATTGATGCGGCATTCGATAGCATGGCCAGAGAGGCTGACGTCGCTTTGGCTGATGGCCAATGCCTCGCCGCTGGCGATACGGATCATCTCGGCAACCAAGTCGAACCCGGTCACCATCTCGGTAACCGGATGCTCGACCTGAATGCGAGTGTTCATCTCGATGAAATAGAACGCCCCGGTCGGGTCGTCGTAGAGAAACTCCAAGGTTCCGGCGCCGCGATAGCCGACCGAGCGTGCGAGGCCCAGGGCAGACTCGCACAGGGCCTGTCGGGTGTCGTCGTCGAGCGCCATTGAGGGCGCCTCTTCCCAGACCTTCTGCCGACGACGCTGCAATGAGCATTCCCGCTCGTAGAAATGCACCGCGTCGACGCCGTCGCCGAGCACCTGGACTTCGATATGGCGCGCATTGCGCACCAGTTTTTCGAGATAGAGCCCGCCATCGCCGAAGGCGGCCGCAGCCTCGGCCCTGGCCTGGGGCACCATGGTCGCAAGATCGTCCGCGTTCTCGGCGATCTTGATGCCGCGACCGCCACCACCGGCCGCCGCCTTGATCATCACCGGATATCCGATGGCATCCGCGCAGGCGCGCGCGTCATCCGGATCCTCGATGACGCCGCTGCTACCGGGCACGGTGGGAACGCCCGCCGCTTCCGCTGCGGCGCGCGCTGCCGCCTTGTCGCCGAGGCGGGCGATGGTTTCAGGTCGCGGGCCGACGAAAGTCAGCCCTGCCTTTTCGACCGCTTCCGCGAAGGCCGCGTTCTCGGACAAGAAACCATACCCCGGATGCACCGCATCGGCGCCGCTCGCGCGCGCCGCGTCGAGAATGGCATCGGGATTGAGATAGGATTTCGCGGCATGCGGCGGGCCAATCTCGACAGCCTCGTCCGCCATCCGTACCGCCAGCGATTCGGTATCGGCGAGGCTGTAGACCTGCACTGTCTGAATGCCCATTTCTTTCGCCGCGCGGACGATCCGGACCGCGATCTCACCGCGATTGGCGATCAGCAATTTCTTGATGGGCATGGAAGCGACTTGCCTGTCAGCTCAGGGTAACCAACGGCTGCCCCGCCATCACCGGATCTTCATCGTCGACCAAGAACGCAGCGATAGTCCCGGCCTTGTCGGCCCGAATCTCGTGGAAGGTTTTCATCACTTCGACAAGGCCGATCACATCGCCAGCCACAACCTGGTCACCGACTTCCTTAAACTGCGGTTCTTCGGGTGATGGCCGGCGATAAAAAGTGCCTGGCAACGTTGCTGGTGGAAAGCGATATCGTCGTGGTCACCGTCGGGTTTAATCTGAGCGCCTTTGAGGGCAGCGACGGCTTTAAGATCATTGGCGAGAATGTGGGCGATTTGGCCGCCGGATACGCGGAAGCGGTGTCCTCTGCGGGCGACGTCAATGGCGACGGCTACGACGATCTGATCGTCGGGGCCCGCGGCCACGATGAGGGTGGCTTCAGTACCGGGGCGTCCTACGTGGTGTTCGGCAAGGCGAGCGGCTTTGCGACAGTGAACCTCGACGACGTCGCTCTCGGCAGCGGCGGCTTCAAGATCGTCGGCGAGAGCGCTTACGATGAAGCCGGCATTTCCGCGTCCTCCGCGGGTGACGTCAACGGCGATGGCTTCGGCGACGTGATCGTCGGGGCGCCTGGGAACATCAACGGGGCGGCCTACGTGGTGTTCGGCAAGGCGAGCGGCTTCGCCACCGTGAACCTCAGCGACGTCGCTGCTGGCACCGGCGGCTTCAAGATCATCGCCGAGAACGCTTTCGATAACGCCGGCTTTTCCGTGTCCAGCGCCGGCGACGTCAATGGCGATGGATTCGATGACCTGATCGTCGGAGCGCATTTGAATGATGCGGGCGGCTCTAATGCCGGGGCGGCCTACGTGGTGTTCGGCAAGGCGAGCGGCTTTGCCACCGTGAACCTCAGCAGCGTCGCTGCCGGCACCGGCGGCTTCAAGATATTCGGCGAGAATGCGGGGGATGTGGCCGCCCGTTCCGTCTCCTCGGCCGGGGACGTCAACGGCGACGGCTTCGGCGACGTGATCGTTGGGGCGATTGGTAACGACGAGGGCGGTGGGACTGCCGGCGCGGCCTACGTAGTATTCGGCAAGGCGGGCGGTTTCGCCACTGTGAACCTTGACAATGTCGCTCTCGGCACCGGCGGCTTCAAGATCGTCGGCGAGAGCGCAGCGGATCAGTCCGGCTCCACGGTGTCCTCTGCGGGCGACGTCAACGGCGACGGCTTCGACGACCTGATCGTCGGGGCGCGATTTGACGACGAAACTGCTGCAAATGCCGGCGCGGCATACGTCGTGTTCGGCAAGGCGGGCGGTTTTTCCACTGTCAACCTCAGCGACGTCGCTGTCGGCACCGGCGGCTTCAAGATCGTCGGCGAGAATGAGGACGATGAGGCCGGCGTCTCGGTGTCCTCTGCGGGCGACGTCAATGGCGATGGCTTCGATGACCTGATTGTCGGAGCGAATTTTAACGATGCGGGCGGCTCTAATGCCGGGGCGTCCTACGTGGTATTCGGCAAGGCGGGCGGGTTCGCCACCGTGAACCTCGACAACATCGCTCTTGGCACCGACGGCTTCAAGATCATCGGCGAGAATGCTCATGATTATGCTGGCCGTTCGGTGTCCGCTGCCGGCGACGTCAATGGCGACGGCTTCGACGACCTGATTGTCGGGGCGGATGGGAACG
>CAYPAX010000027.1:16000-40990 GCA_964408735.1 uncultured Rhodospirillaceae bacterium
GGCGACGTCAATGGCGACGGCTTCGACGACCTGATTGTCGGGGCGGATGGGAACGATGCGGGTGGTGGTAACGCTGGATCGGGGTATGTCGTTTTCGGCGGCGACTTCAGCGGCGGCGTAACCTTTACAGGCGATGAGACCGACAACACGCTGACCAGCGGCACCGCGGCGGCCGAGACTTTCGTCGCCGGCGACGGCAACGACACCATCGACGGCGGCGGCGGCGCAGACGTTTTCCGCGGCGGCGCAGGCGATGACGAGATCCACATTGACGACATGTCCTTCCAGCGCATCGACGGCGGCGGCAATTTCGATACCCTGGTGGTCGACGCCACTGATCTCGACATGGACTTGTGGGTGCTTGCCGACAACACAATCAGCGGAATCGAGAAGATCGACATGACCGGCGGCGGAAATGACACCCTGACTTTAGGGTTAGCGGACGTCCTGGCGATTTCCGATGAGACCAACGATTTGTTTGTCGACGGCAATACCGGCGACGTGGTGCTCATGAACAGCATATTCAGCACCTCGAGCCAGATCACGGTGGGCAGTGTCACCTACGATCAATGGGTGATTGCCGGCACCGATGCCGTGCTCAATATCGACGAAGACATCACCGCCATCGTGGATTGACACAGGCGCCGCTGTTTCGCTCAGGGCTCCGCGGGCAGCGTCACGTGATCGAACCACGTCAGGCGGACCTGGTAACCTTCGGCGCTGTAGCCCATCACCGCGAGGTCGGTATTGGGCCAGACCGGCACCCGCGCCAGATTGCTCAGCTCGCGCGCCTGGACGATCAGCGCCATACCGAAGACCTTTTCATCGGGGTTTTCCTCCGACCATTCCGCGAGCACCTGCTTGGCGCGGATGGTCATCTGTCGCGCCGTGTCGAGGCGGCGATAGTCGGGCAGGACGAAGCAGCGGAAGAAGCCGACGCGGGCGCGCACCGGCGCCAGCATATCGAGGGCTATGGTCGAGACACCGGCGACGGCCTCGCCGTCATAGGCCATGACGCAGAGATCCTTGCTGCGCGCCTCGGCGTCGGCGTCGGCGGGCAGGGCGCCATAATCTGACCAGATGCGCATGGCATCGCTTGCCAGATCGGCACGCTCCTGGCGCCAGGCAGTGACATACGAAATCTCGCCCATCCGTACCGTCCTCTCCGCAACGCGGGAAGATGGTACGCCGAATCTCTTCGCTGCGGAAGCCGATCCCTATCGGCTGCAATCGCCGCGGCCTGGCAACGCTCCTCATGGGTGCCCTGCCTGCGCCTCCAACAATCCCTTGTCGGCGAGCAGGGGCCGTGGATCCACCACGTTCTTGTCGAGCCCCACGGCCTTGCCGTCGAGGCCGAAGGCGAATGCCGCGAGCTGGGTGCCGTGCAGGATCGGCAGCACACCATCGAGGCCGAGTTCGGGCTGGCGGGCATCAAGGTTGAGATGGCACATCGGGCACATGGTGACGACGGCATCGGCGTCGGCCGCGCGGGCTTTCTCGAGCACGGTGCGCGACATCTCGTGCGCGAGGTGCGTCTGGCTGACGCCCAGCGCGCCGCCGCAACACGCCGTCTTGTGCGACCAGTCGAGCGGCTCGGCGCCTAGCGCGCGCACCAGGTCGTCCATGCGGCGCGGATATTCCGGATGCTCGGCGCCGGTCAGCGCCGCCGGCCGGGTGATCAGGCAGCCGTAATAGCAAGCCACCTTGAGGTCGCTGAGCGGGCGCGTGACACGCGCCGCGATCTCGTCGAGGCCGGCGCGCTCGACCAAGGTATCGAGGAAATGTTCGACCTTGACCGTGCCGTTGTAGTCGTAGCCTGCCTCGGCCCGTGCCTGGCGCGAGGTGTCGCCGCCGCGCCGGTCGGCGCGCTCGGCCGATTTGAGCCGTGCGAAGCATTTGCTGCAAGGCGAGGTCACCGTGTCCAGGCCCAGGCGCTCGACGCCGGCGACACCGCGCATGGGCATGCCGACGGCCATCACCGGATCGGTTGCCGGCGCCGGGGTGGCGCCGCAGCATTGCCAGTCGCTTGGCTCGATCAGCTCGATGTCGAGCGCCGCGGCGGTGGCGCGCACGCTGCGGCCATATTCGACCGAGGTCGAATCGAGCGCGCAGCCGGGAAAGAAGCCGACCGCCTTGTCGCTGTGCGCCGACGCCGGCTTTGTCCGCTTCGGCAGGCTGGGCAGGAGGTGGAGCCGGCCGCGCTTGATCAGCGCCCAGCCCAGGCGCAGGTCCTTGAACGGCTTGCCCTGGGCGAGGTTCAGCAGCACCCCGAAGCCGAGCTCCCAGGCGCGGCCGAGAAGTTTCACATGGCCCGTGAAGAGGCGGTTGAAGCGATCGATCGCGGGCACGCCCGGGGTCACGCCACGGCGTTTGGACTCGACGCAGAGCGCCGCCATCACCCCGGCCACGTCGATCTTCTGCGGGCAGCGCGTGGTGCAGGTCTGGCACGAGGCGCAAAGCCAGATCGTGCGGCTCGCCAGAACGTCCTCGTCGTCGAGTTGAAGGCTGCGCATGACCTGGTTGGGGGCGAGGTCGAAATGCCTGGCCAGCGGGCAGCCGCTGGTGCAGCGGCTGCACTGGTAGCAGCGGAACACGTTGTCGCCGGTCGCCTGGCCGATGGCCTCGGCGAGCGAGCCCGGCTCCGCCGGCGGTGTTGTCATGGCAACGTTCATAGCACGGGCCTTGGACCGAGGCCTGCCGCCTCGACGATGGGCTTGACCGCGGCCTCCCACTCGATGGCCATGATATGCACTCCGGCAACGCCCTCGATCTCGCGCACCTGCTCGATCTGCTCGACGCAGATCCTAATGCCCTCGGCGCGCCAGGCGTCCTGGCGTGCCGCCTTGTGGTCTTTCGGGATGTCGGCCACGGCGCCTGTCATGCGCTCGATAAATTCGTCGGCCACGGTCATGCCCGGAATCCTGTCGCGCATGTAGCGTGCCATGCCGGTGCTTTTGAGCGGCCCGACGCCGGCCAGGATGGCGACCTGTTCGTGCAGACCCATATCTACCACGCGCTTCATGTAGTCGCGGAAAAGAGGCATGTCGAAGATCAGCTGGGTCTGCACGAAATCGGCGCCGGCGGCGACCTTCTTGGCGAGGCGGAAGTGGCGCAGTGCGACCGGGTCGGCGAAGGGGTTTGCGGCGGCACCGATGAACAGGCGCGGGCCGCCGCCGGGAATTTCCTCGCCGCACTGGAAGCGGTTTTCGTCGCGCATCTCCTTGACCATGCGCAGCAGCTGCATGGAATCGATGTCGTGGACGTTCTTGGCGCCCTGGTGATTGCCGAACGACTGGTGGTCGCCGCTGAGGCAGAGCACGTTGGTGATGCCATGCGCCGCGGCGCCGAGCAGGTCGCTCTGCATGGCCAAGCGGTTGCGGTCCCGACAGGTCATCTGGATGACCGGCTCCAGGCCCTCCTGTACCAGGGCGATGCCGGCGGCAATGCTACTCAGGCGCACGATGCCGGTCTGATTGTCGGTGAGGTTCACGGCATCCACATGGTCCTTGAGCAGCGCCGCCTTTTCGCGCACCTCAGCCATGTCGTGGCTCTTGGGCGGGCCCAGCTCGGCGGTGACGGCGAAATGCCCTTGCGCCAGCACGCCTTCGAGATTGCTCCCCGTCTTGCGCGTCTCTGCCATCGTGCCGTCCATCACTCGGCCTCGCCGTCAGGCAGGCGCAGGTCGTCGCGAACGATGCGGCGCAAGCCGCCGTCACGGCTCGACGACCAGTCCTTGACCGGCTCGATTCCCATCAACCGGTCCATCAGGCCGAGCTTCGCCGAGCGCTCCCAGATCATCTGCCAGGCGCAGGGGATGGAGGGATCGACCTCGCACTTGCCGTCCTGGGTGCCACCGCAGGGGCCGTTGAACAACGATTTGGCGCAGCGCGTGACCGGGCAGATGCCTGCCGTCTTGTCGAGCACGCAGCTGCCGCAGGCCTGGCAGCGCTCCTCCCAGACGCCCTGCTCCGTGGGCCGGCCCATGAAGGTGGTGTTGAGCGCCGGCAGCACGCGCTTGTCCGGGTAGCGGTCGGCCAGGCTCTGGACGCCGATGCCGCAGCCGAGCGAGAGGATGGCGTCGTAATCGTCAAGCCCTTCGGCCAATGGGTCGAGATATTCGTCCTCGCACTGGCGCTGCACCGTGGTCTCCTCGACCTCCAGCGCGTCGCCGTCGACGCGGCTCGCCATGCGCAGGGACGAGGCGAGAATGCCGACCTCGCGGGCGCTGCCGGCGAAGCAGACCGTGACGCAGGTGCCGCAGCCGACGGCAAGCACCTTGCGGCAGCCCTCCAGCATCGACGTGATTGCCGCGAGCGGCTTCTGTTCGGCGACGATCATGTTTCACCTTCCAGCGGATCGATCAATTTGCCCAAGGGGCTGGGGCCCAGCGCCCTGACTTCCTCCACCATTTCAGAGGCATGCTCGGCGAACTGTGCGCCCATCGCCGCCGAGATGTTGACCATGCGGATGCGCGCTTCGCCGAGGCCGATCTCGACGAGTTGCTTGCGCACGTAGTCCACGCGCTGCTTGGCGTGCAGGTTTCCCGTCTGGTAATGGCATTTTCCCGACAGACAGCCGGCCACAAGCACGCCATCGACGGCACTCTCGAAGCTGCGCAGCACCATCAGCACATCGACGCGGCCGGTGCAGGGCAGCTCGACGATCTTCAGGGACGGCGGATAGGAAAGCCGCGACGAGCCCGCCAGGTCGGCCGCCGCATAGGCGCAGTGGCGGCAGCAGAAGGCGACGATCGACGGCTCGAACTCGCTCATGCGTGAGCTCCCTCTGTTGCCAGGGCATCTATCTTCGACATCACCTGGCCGTCGGTGTAGTGGCGCAGCTGTATGGCCTGGGCCGGGCAGGCCGCGGCGCACAAGCCGCAGCCCTGGCACAACGCCGGCTCGATCACCGCCGCGCCGGGGATGCCGCCGACGCCGGGAAGCTCCGCATCGATGCGCGTGGCGCCAAAGGCACAGCTTCTGACGCAGGTCAGGCAGCCGACGCAAAGCGAGGTATCGACCATGGCGACCTGGCCGCCGACGGTAATGGTATCCTTGGACAGCACCCGCGCCGCCCGTGCCGCCGCCGCCCTGGCGTGGACGATGGCCTCGTCGAGCAGCTTCGGATAGTGCGCCATGCCGGCCATGAAGATGCCTTCGGAAAGGAAATCGACCGGCCGCAGCTTGACATGGGCTTCGAGGAAGTAGCCTTCCATGTCGATGGGAACCTTGAGGCGGTTGCTCAATTCCTGCGTTGCCGCCGCCGGCACGACGGGCGTGCTGAGCACCAGCATGTCGGGCTGCAGCACCATCTCCTTGCCGAGGATATCCTCCCAGGCCCGCACTTCGACGCTGTTACCATCGACACTAACGGTTGGTTTGCGCTCGGCCTCGTAGCGCATGAAGATGACGCCAGCCTCGCGCGCTTCCGTATAGAGCCGCTCCTTGAAGCCGTAGACGCGCATGTCGCGATAGATCACGGTGATGCGGGCGGCCGGGTCGAGGCGCTTGAGCACGAGTGCGTTCTTCAGCGCCGTGGTGCAGCAGATGCGGGCGCAATACTGTTCGGCCGGGCCAACGCATTGGATCATCGCCACCGACCTGGGTAGGTCCTTGCCCGCGGCCAGCAGCGCCTCGAACTGTTGCTGGGTGACGATACGCGGGCTGGTGCCGTAGCCGTATTCGTCGCCGCGATATTCGACGCCGCCGGTGGCCAGCACGGTGGCGCCATGGGCGACCTCGATGGGCTCGCCGCTGCCTTCAAGCACGGAAGAGAAGTTGCCCAGGAAACCGCTGCTCGAGGCCAGCTTGGCTCCGAGGTGCAGCGTGATCAGCGGCTGGGATTCGACTGCCGTCACAAGCTCGGCCAGGAAGGCCTGGGGGTCGCTCGCGGCGTCATGGCCGAAATGGAGCCGGCGCAAATTGCCGCCGAGATGCTCGTCGCGCTCGACCAGGTGCACGGGGAAGCCCTGCTCGGCCAGGGCCAGGGCCGCTGTCATGCCGGCGGCACCGCCGCCGACCACCAGCGCGGTCTTGACGATCGGCATCTCGGCCGTCTCCAGGGGCCGCAGCCGCTCGGCCCGCGCTGCCGACATGCGCACCAGATCCTTGGCCTTGTCGGTCGCCGCCTGGCGCTCCTTCGCATGCACCCACGAGCATTGATTGCGGATGTTGGCCATCTCGAAAAGGTAGGGATTGAGCCCGGCCTCGCGGATGCTGCTCTGGAACAGCGGCCCGTGGGTGATCGGCGTGCAGGCGGCGACGACCAGGCGGTTGGCGCCGAGATCGCGCACTTTCTCGGTGATCTGGGCGATGCTGTCCTGGGAGCAGGCGTAAAGCGTGTCCTCGGCATGGATCACGCCGGGCAGGTCCCTGGCGTATTCGGCAACCTCGGGCACGTCGAGGTAGCCGCCGATATTGGTGCCGCAATGGCAGACGAAGACGGCCGTGCGCGTTTCGTCGTCAGCGACATCGCGCTCGGGCGGATAGTCGGGATTGCGTGCCAGGTCGCCGCGCGCGCGGGTCAGCAGTGCCGCCGCGCTGGCCGCCGCGCCGGAAGCATCGAGCAGCGATTCGGCAATGTCCTTGGGCTCGCGGAAGGTGCCCGCCGCGAAGATGCCCGGGCGTGTCGTCTGCAGCGGATCGAAGGGCTGGGTGCGGCAGAAGCCGTGGGGGTCGAGGTCGATGCCGAAGCGCTCGCCGAGCGCTCTTGCGCTATCGCCGACCTCCATGCCGACCGAAAGCACCACCATGTCGAACTCGTCGGCGACCATCTCGCCGCTTTCGACATAGTTGACCAGCAAGCCACCGCTGGCCGGGTTCTCCTCCAGGGACGACAGGCGGCAGCGCACATAGCCGATGCCGTGGGTCTCGCGGGCCTTGCGGTAATAGCCCTCGTAGCCCTTGGAGAAGGCGCGGGTGTCCATCATGAAGACCGTCGCCTCGGCATCCGGCAGCTGCTCCATGAGGCGGCGCGCCTGCTTGGCGGCGTACATGCAGCAGACCGACGAGCAGTAGTCGTGCGACTGGTCGCGCGAGCCGACGCATTGCAGGAAAGCGATCTTCTGCGGTGTGCGACTGTCGGAGGGGCGCTCTATCCGGCCGGTGGTGGGGCCGGAGGCGCTCAGCAGGCGTTCGAGCTGAAGCGAGGTGATGACATTGGCATGGCGGCCGAAGCCGAGCTCCTCGGAAAGCTCGGCCTGGTAGGGCCGGAAGCCGGGAGTGAGGATCACGGCGCCGACGTCGATCCGGCGCGTGCTCTCGGCCATCTCGTGGTCGATCGAGCCGAGGCCGCAGACATCGGAGCACATCAGGCATTCCGAGCAGATGCCGCAGGACAGGCAGCGCGAGGCCTCGGCCATGGCCTGGGTTTCGCTGTAGCCGCCCTCGACTTCACGGAAGCTGCCTTGGGCGTCGGCGCTCTCGATATGGGGCTGGGGCTGGCGCGGCGCGAGCGCAAGCTCGCCCTTGAGCACGCGGGCATCGAGCTCGGTCTGGCTGAGCTCGGCGACAGGCGTCTGCGATACGGGTTCCGTGCCCATTGCCTCGCCGCGCAAATAATGCGCAATGGCGTTGGCGCAGCGATGGCCGCTGGCCACCGCCTCGATGACGAAGGCCGTGCCGCTGATGCTGTCGCCGGCGGCAAAGACGCCGGGGCGGTCGGTGGCGCAGGTCTCGGGATCGACGGCGATGGTCCAGCCCTTGGTGACATTGACGCCGGCATCCTCGGGAATGAAACCGAGGCCGACGCGCTGGCCGACCGAGAAGATGATCACGTCGGCGGCGAGCAGATGCTCCGAGTCGGGCGTGATCTGTGCCACCGGGCGACCATTCTCGCCCGGCACGAAGGCTTCCACGCGCTCGCATGCGAGGCCGGCGACGCGGCCCGCCCCGTTGTCGGCGACGCGCAGGAAGTTGAGCCCGACATGCATGGCGATGCCTTCCGAGCGCGCCCAGGCGATCTGCTCGTCGTCCGCCGGCATGCGGCCGGAGCTGCCGCGCACGGCCATCTGCACGTCGCTGGCGCCGAGGCGGACGGCGGTGCGCGCCACATCGATGGCGACGTCGCCGCCGCCGACTACCAGCACGCGTTTGCCGTCGATGTCCGCGCGCGGATCCGGGGCGTCCTCGCCACCGCGTTCGGCCAGGCGGGCATCGCGCAAGAAGCGCGTGTTGATGAGCACGCCGTCGAGGTCGTTGCCGGGGATTGGCAGGCGGACGCCTTCGTGGGCGCCGACGGCAATCAGCACCGCCTCGAAGCCCTGCTCGAAAAGGTCGTCGAGGCGCTCGACGCGCGTGCCCAGCTTGAGCTCGACGCCGAGGTCGACGATGTCCTGCACCTCGCGGTCGACGATTCCGCCCGGCAGGCGGAACTCGGGCACGCCGACGCGCAGCATGCCGCCGGCCACGGGCAATGCCTCGAAGACGGTCACGCCGTAGCCTGCGCGGCAGAGATCCTGGGCCGCGGTCATGCCGCAGGGTCCGGCGCCGATGATGGCGATGCGCTCGTCGAAGCGCCGCGGGATGGGCTCGGGCGCGATGCGCGGCTTGGCGTTGACGCTGTCGCTGACGAAGCGCTTGAGGCCGCGAATGTTGATTGCCTCGTCAACCTTGGCGCGGCTGCAGGCGGTCTCGCAGCGATGGTCGCAGATGCGCCCGCAGACCGCGGCGAAGGGATTGTCCTCGACGATGGTGCGGTAGGCGTCGTCGATGCGGCCCTCGCGGATCAGCGAGATGTAGCCCTGCGCCCGCTGGCCGGCGGGGCAGGCTTCGCGGCAGGGGGCGATGCCGTGTTTTTCGATGGCATAGGTGTCGGGCGTCGCCTGGGGATAGAGCCGGTGCGCTGCCGTGCGCTGGCTGAGGCCTTCGTCGAAGCGGTTGGCAAAGCGCTCGGGACAAACCTCGGCGCATTCGCCGCAGCCGTTGCAGGTGGCGAGGTCGACATAGCGCGGTTCGGTGCGCAGCGTGGCGCTGAACTTGCCGGGCTCGCCGCTCAGCGCCGTGACCTGGCTGCCGGTGACAATCTCCACATTGAGGTGGCGGCCGACCTCGACCAGGCGCGGCGAGATGGTGCACATGGCGCAGTCGTTGGTCGGAAAGGTCTTGTCGAGCTGCGCCATGTGGCCGCCGATGGCAGACTTTTCCTCGACCAGATAGACCTTGTAGCCGGCATCAGCGAGGTCGAGCGAGGCCTGCATGCCGGCGATGCCGCCGCCCACCACCATGACGGCGCCGATCACCTCATTGCCCGCGGCAGGGCCGCTTGCCGTCATTCGCCCACCTCCACTGCGCCGGGCCAAGCTCCCAGCAGCAGCAGGTATTCCCCTGCGAACCCGCGATGTCGTTTACTTAGATCAAGAAATCGGGCGCGGCGGTTATGCCCTGTCAGGCGAGTTCACGCCTCGTCTTGCAGGAACGCCGCCAATTCGGCTTCCACCTCGGCGGCGTAGCGCTTCTGCTTGGCGGCTTTGAGCAGCTTGATGGCCGCGGCGAATTTGGCTTCGGGCTTCTTGCCTTCCCTTATCGCCAGACGCGCTTCGAGCCGCGCGACCTCGGCCTGTTCGAGAACCGCTTTGCGCGCTTTGGCGAGGCTCTTGGCGGCGCCGAGGTGAGTGCGCGCCGCGGCAATATCGCCGCTGTCGAGATAGACCGTTGCCAGGGCCAGCTCGTTGGCCAGGATCTTGACCTCGAGGCCGAGCTCGCGGTGCAACCGCATGGCGCTCTTGAGCGCGTCCTCGGCCTCCTCCAGGCGACCGAGGTCGATATAGCATTGCCCCTTGAGCATGGCCGCCGAGCCGGCACCGAATTCGTTGCCGATGCGCTTCATCGTCTCGAAGGCGCGGTCGAAATAGTCCAGCGCCACCTCGGGCTCGTCGCGTTTGCGGTGCAAATAGCCCATCGACATGCAGACATTGCCCGTGCGCCGCTTGTTGCCGATGGCGATGGTCAGATCCAAGCTCCGCCGGTTGTAATCGAGCGCCTTTTCCAGGTCGCCGGCATGTTCGTAGATCACCGCCAAATTGTTGCAGACTTGGGCAATCTGGGTGGTGGCCTCGTTGGCCTCGAAGATACCCAGCGCGCGATTCGCCTTCTCGATCGCCGCATCGCGCTCGCCTTGCTTGTTGAGAACCCAGCTCTGATTGGTCAGCAGCATGCCGGTTTCCACCACGTCGGGATAGTCGGCAAGGATCTCTTCCGCCTCGCCGTAAGCGGCGATCGCGCGCTCGTTGTCGCCGCGCTTCTCCTCGATGCGGCCAATATTCCGCAGCGCGTCGGCCCGCGGCAGGGCTTCGCCGATCAGTGCGATCGCCTTTTGCCAGCTGGCAATGGCGCCGTCCACGTCGCCAAGCAATTCCTGGGTGTCGGAATAGGCGACATATACGTCATGCAACGCCACCTCCGACTCGCCCAGAGATTCGCCCATCGCTATGGCTTGGCGGAAGAAATTGGCAGCATTGTCATTGGCATAGGAACGCTTTGCTTTGTTGCCGCTGTTGAGTGTGAATTCGAAGGCGCGAGCCTCGTCTTCGCCGAGCCGATAGTGTTCGGCCAATACCTCGAAATAATCCTCAAGGCGGGCGCCGTAGAATTTCTCGATCTCTCGTGCCACCGCCAGATGGGCCTTGCGCCGGGTCTTCAGCAGCATGGTCGAGTAGACCGCTTCCTGGATCAATATGCTGCGGAAGCTGTATTCGATGGCCGGAAACGCGCTCGATTCGAAGATCAGGCCCATGTCACACAGGCGATCGAGCTTGTCGTCGAGGTCTTCGACATCCATCAATTTCTGCAACAGAGCATGGTCGAACACCGGCCCGATGACCGAGGCGGTTTGCAGAACGTCTTTCATGCCGCTTTGCAACCTGTCGACCCGCGCGATGATGATGCCCTGAATCGAGCTGGGCATCTCGATCTCGTCGAGGTCTCGCGCTACGCTCACGCTGCCGTCGGGGGCATGCTCGATGACTCCGTCATCGATCATGCTGCGGGTAATTTCCTCGATATAGAGCGGATTGCCCGAGGCTCGCGACCAGACCAGCGCCAGCACGTCGTCCGGGACTTGATCACTTCGCAACAATTGTTGAACGATCTTATCCGACTCCGCACGGTCCAATTTCTCGAACACGATCTCTGTCGCCGAGCCGGCCATCGCTTCACTGGCGATTGCAGGCAATTCCGCGGACGAGTGGTCAATGGCCGGACGCATCAGGCCGACAAGCATCACCGGATCGTCGCGCAGCGCGTCGAAGAGATAGCTCAAGGCCTCGATCGAGGCATTGTCGGCAAGGTGCAGGTTCTCCACCACCACCTGAAGCGGCCGCTGCAAGGCGAGATTCCGCAACAGCCAGTTAAGCGAGGGATAGCATCATGGAACTTCTGGCAGGCACCGACGGCGGTGTGTATCGGGTGGAAGGCGGAGTTGCGTGGCAGATCCTGGAGAGCCGCTGCGTGCGCGATCTTGTCAGGGCGTCTGGCCGAATTCTTGCGGGCACGGATGCCGGCCTTTTCGTCTCGGACGACGATGGCGCAAGCTGGGCGCCGCGAGGGCTCGAGGGTCGTCAGGTCTGGCAGATCCGCGATGCCGGGGACGGCAGCCTCTATCTCGGCACCCAGCCGGCCGGGCTGTTCCGCAGCCGCGATGGCGGCGAGAGCTGGCGCGAGATCGACTCGCTGACCGAGATCGACGGTGCCGACAAGTGGTGCCTGCCGGTCACCCCGCCGGCCGGCGCGCGCGCCCGTGCGCTGGTCATCGACCAGGCCGATCCGCGGCGCATCCGGCTCGGCGTCGAGGTCGGCGGCATCATGGCATCGGACGACGGCGGCGAGAGCTGGAGCGTGGTGCTGCCGGGGGACAATCCCGACCTGCACATGATGGTGGCCGACCCGGCGCGCCCGGGCGTGCTCTACACCTCCACCGGCTATGGCCGCTTCGACGGCGAGGCGGAGCGCGTCGAGGGCAATGCGGGCATGTTCCGCTCCGACGATTTCGGTGCCACCTGGCGCTACGTCTGGGCCGGCATCGAGCCACGTTATTCGCGCCCGCTCTGCGTCGATCCGCAGCCGCCCTACGGCGTCACGGTGGGCAGCGCACCGTCGGCCTTCTCCAAATGCCAGGACCCGCAAGGCGCCGAGGCCATGCTGTTCCGCTCCGAGGACGGTTGCGAGACCTGGCGCTCGCTGTGCGACGATGCGCATTCCCCGTCCCGTGCCAACTTCCACGGCCTCGCCCCCGACCCGGACGTGCCTGGCGGCGTCATCCTCGGCACCGACACGGGCGAGGTTTGGCGCGTCAGCAACGACGCGAAATGGTCGCTCTTAGGCGAGGGGATGCCGCTGGTGGCGTCGATACTGCCTTTCGCTTGATACCGAGAGCCGCGACATAATTGTGCCGAAAAGGGGTGAGCTATGGGCAAGGACAGCTCGATCAGGCGACAAGAGTATGAGGCGCTAATCGAAGCCGTTCGCGCAGCGCTTACCGAAGGCGAAAACAGCGGGCCTGCTGAGCCTTTCGACTTCGAACAGTTCCTCACGAAGAAGCGGGAGAAATATGGCGCCAGGTGATGGCGCAGACCGAACCCATATGGCTCATCTCTAGCCAGCCAACGACCCCCAGCCCTCGCTTTCGGCGTAGTCGCGGATGCGGCCCAGCGCCTTTTCGATGTTCTCGATGGAGTTGGCGTAGGAGAAGCGGATATAGCCTTCGCCGTAGGCGCCGAAACTGGTGCCGGCTATTGCCGCGATATGGAGCTTCTCCAGCAAGAAGCCTTCCATGGTCTTGGCGCTGACGCCGGTGCCCGAGATGTTTGGCATGGTGTAGAAGGCGCCCGTTGGCAGGATCGAGCTCATGCCGGGGATCTGGTTGGTCCATTCGACGATGGCCTTGCGGCGGGCATCGAAGGCCACTCGCATCTCCTCGACCGAATCCTGCGGGCCCTGCAGGGCGGCCTTCGCGGCCCATTGCGTGGCGGCATTCGTGCAACTCACCGAGTTGATGTTGAGCCGGGTCACCAGGTCGACCAGCGGCGCCGGCCAGACGCCGTAGCCGATGCGCCAGCCCGTCATCGCATAGGTCTTGCTCCAGCCGTCGAGAATGATTAGCCTGTCGCGCAGGGATTCATAGCCGAGCATGGAAACGAACTCGGTGCCGTCATAGAGCAGCCGCGCATAGATCTCGTCCGACATGACCGTCACATGGGGATGCGCCTCGAGGCCGGCGACGAGCTTGTCGAACTGCTCGCGCGGCACCACGCCGCCGGTGGGATTGGCGGGGCTGTTGAGGATGATCAGCCGCGTTGCCGGGGTGATCTGCGCCAGCACTTCGTCCGCATCGAAGGCGAAGCCGTTCTCTTCGCGGAGCGCGATCGGCACCGGCTTGGCGCCGGAATAGCGGATCACCGACTCGTAGATCGGGAAGCCCGGATTGGGATACATGATCTCCGTGCCGGCGCCGCCGAAAAGGAGGATGGCGTACCACATGGTCACCTTGCCGCCGGGCACGATGACCACCTGGCCGGGATCGACGCTGACGCCGCGATGGGTGGCGATGTCGGCCGCCACGGCCTCACGCAGGGGCAATATGCCGTTGCCCGGGGTATAGCCGTGGTGGCCGTCGTCGAGCGCTTTCTTGGCGGCCTCCACGACATGCTCGGGCGTGCGGAAATCGGGCTGGCCGATACCGAGGTTGATCACCTCGTGCCCTTCCCGCGCAATCTCGGTCGCGCGCGCCAGAACCTCGAAAGCGCTTTCGGTTCCCAGGCGCCCCATGGCATCGTTGATTTCAAATTCGGCAAGCTTCATCGCATCCTCCGTTAAGCGCGGCGGAGTATGCTGATATGACGGCGCAGCGGCAAGGCATGCTTGCGCGCATTTGCCTTGCGGCGTAGCTTGGCGCCTCTTTCCCAGGACAGCTTGCCAAGGACCCTGCCGCATGGGCTTTCTCGCCGAACGACTGAGCCGTATCAAGCCATCGCCGACCATGGCCGTGACGGGCCGTGCCCGCGAGCTCAAGGCCGCCGGTCACGACGTCATCGGGTTGGGCGCGGGCGAGCCCGATTTCGACACGCCCGACCATGTCAAAGAGGCGGCGATCGCCGCCATCCGGGCTGGCGATACGAAGTATACGGCTGTCGACGGCACGCCCGAGCTCAAGGCGGCGGTTTGCGCCAAGTTCAAGCGCGACAACGGCCTCGATTACGAGCCCGCTCAGGTCAATATCGGCGTTGGCGGCAAGCAGGTGCTGTTCAATGCCCTGCTGGCGACGGTGGAAGACGGCGACGAGGTGATCATCCCGGCGCCCTATTGGGTGTCCTATCCGGATATCGCGCTGCTCGCTGGCGGCACGCCGGTGATCGTGCCGTCGAGCGCCGAGACCGGCTTTCGCATCCGCCCCGAGGACCTGGAAGCCGCGATCACGCCGCGCAGCAAGTGGCTGATCCTGAACTCGCCCTCCAACCCCTCCGGCGCGGCCTATAACCGCGACGAGCTGCGGGCGGTGGCAGACGTGCTGCTGCGCCACCCCCACGTCTGGGTCATGGTCGACGATATCTACGAGAAGATCGTCTATGACAATTTCGCCTTCCACACCCTGGCCGAGATCGAGCCGGCCCTGTACGAGCGCACATTGACGGTGAACGGTGTTTCCAAGGCGTTCGCCATGACGGGCTGGCGCATCGGCTATGCCGGCGGGCCTGAGGCGCTGATCAAGGCCATGGGCAAGATCCAGTCGCAAAGCACCTCCAACCCCACCTCGATCAGCCAGGCGGCGGCAGTGGCGGCGTTGAACGGCGACCAGGGCTTTCTGGTCGAGCGCAACGCGGCCTTCAAGGTGCGCCGCGACAATGTGGCCGCCGCGCTCAACGAGATCCCGGGGCTGTCCTGCCTGACGCCGGAAGGCGCCTTCTACGTTTATCCGAGCTGCGCCGGGGTGATCGGCCGCAAGACGCCCGACGGCACCGTGATCGAGGACAGCGAAGGCTTCGCCACCTATCTGCTGGAGAGCGTCGGCGTCGCCGTGGTGCACGGCACGGCCTTCGGGCTCGACCCGCATTTCCGCATTTCCTACGCCACCTCGGACGAGATTCTGGCGGAAGCCTGTGCGCGCATCGGCCGCGCCGTGGAAGCCATCACCTAACGGAGCCCCGCCATGGATAGCGACGCCCCCCGCGATATCGCGTTTTCGGCCTGTCCCCACGATTGCCCGAGCACCTGCGCGCTGGAGGTCGAGCGTCTCGATGGCGCCACCATCGGCCGTGTCCACGGGGCGCGGGAGAACAGCTATACCGCCGGTGTCGTCTGCGCCAAGGTGGCACGCTATGCCGAGCGCGTGCACCATCCCGAGCGCCTGACCGAGCCCCTGCGCAAGGCGGCCGACGGCAGCTTCCAGCCCATCGCCTGGGACGATGCCCTCGACGAGCTTGCCGAGGCCTTCACCGTCGCCGCCCAACGTCATGGGGCGGAGAGCGTGTGGCCCTATTTCTATGCCGGCACCATGGGGCTGTTGCAGCGAGACGGCATCGAACGCCTACGCCATGCCATGGGCTATTCCCGTCAGCACGGCACCATCTGCAACACCCTTGCGGTGGCCGGCTGGGAGGCCGGGGCGGGCCGCGTCATGGGTCCCGATCCGCGCGAGATGGCGCAGTCCGACCTCATCGTCATGTGGGGCGGCAATCCGGCCTCGACCCAGGTCAATGTCATGACCCACATCCAGCGGGCGCGCAAGGCACGCGGCGCCAAGCTGGTGGTGATCGATCCCTACTGCACGCGCACCGCCGCCATCGCCGACATGCATCTGGCGCTGCGCCCCGGCACCGACGGCGCCCTGGCCTGTGCGGTCATGCATGTGCTGTTCCGCGACGGCCATGCGGATCACGACTACATGGCGCGCCATGCGGATTGCCCGGAACGCTTGCACCAGCATCTAAGCACGCGCGATCCGGCCTGGGCGGCGCAGATCACCGGCCTCGACGAGAGCGCGATCGAGGAATTCGCCAGCCTCTACGGGCGCACAGAGCGCAGCTATATCCGCCTCGGCTACGGCTTCACCCGCTCGCGCAACGGCGCCGCCAACATGCACGCGGCGATGTGCCTGGCGACAGTGACCGGCGCCTGGCGGCACGAAGGCGGCGGCGCCTTCTTCAACAACCGCGACATCTACCATTGGGACAAGACCCTGATCGAGGGCCTGGACGTGCGCGACCGGGATGTGCGCGTCTTGGACATGTCGCGCATTGGCCCGGTGCTGGCCGGCGATCGCCAGGACCTCGGCGACGGCCCGCCGATCACGGCCATGCTGATGCAGAACACCAACCCGGCCGTGGTGGCGCCCGAATCCGCCTTGGTCAATGAAGGGTTAGCCCGCGACGATTTGTTCCTCTGCGTGCACGAGCAGTTCATGACCGAGACCGCGGCCCTTGCCGATCTGGTGCTGCCGGCGACGATGTTCCTCGAGCACGACGACGTCTACCAGGGCGGCGGCCACCAGCACATCGTCCTCGGGCCCAAGGTGATCGAGCCCCTGGCCGAGACGCGCTCCAATCACGATGTCATATGCGGCCTCGCCAAGCGCCTCGGCGCCGAGCATCCCGGCTTCGCCATGAGCGCCAACGAAATCATCGATGCGACCTTGCAGTCCTCCGGCTGGGGCAGCCTAGCCGAGCTGCAAGAGAGCCATTGGATCGACTGTCAGCCGGACTTCGCGACATCGCATTTCCTCGAAGGCTTCCCGACCCCGGATGGCAAGTTCCACTTCTCGCCCGACTGGTCGCGGGTGGGACCGGACCACGAGCGCATGCCCGATCTGCCCGACCATATGGATATCATCGACGCGCCGGACGCCCGCCATCCCTTCCGCCTGGTTACCGCGCCGGCCCACAACTACCTGAATTCGAGCTTCACCGAGACGCCGACGGGCCAGAAGAAGGAAGAGCGGCCGCGCGCACTGCTCCATCCCGATGACGCCGGCCGCATCGGGGCGGAGGACGGTTGCCGCCTGCGATTGGGCAATGACCACGGCGAGATCGTCGTGCACGCCAAGCTGTTCGACGGCCTGCAGCCCGGCGTCGTGGTGGTCGAGAGCATCTGGCCCAACAGCGCCTTCGAGGGCGGTGTCGGGATCAATGCCTTGATCGCGGCCGAAGCCGGCCCGCCAAACGGAGGTGCGGTATTCCACGACACGGCGGTCTGGCTGAAGAGGGCCTAACTGCCGCTCAAGTTCCGGTGAGCGGTCTTGCGAGGATCGCCGCCATGCGCCATGTAGCGCGGGACGCAACGAGTGGAGACAAAGCATGCTGATCAAGAGCAGGCCCGGCTGGGCTTTGCCGGAGCGCGCGGTGACGCCCGAGTCGCTCTACCTCAACCGCCGCCAGCTCGCCAAAGGTCTGGCCGCCGGCAGCCTGTTGGCGGCGATGCCGCTGGGGCATCTTGCCGCGGAAGAGGAGCGCCCGACGGCCGACCTCTATCCGGCGTCGCGCAACGAGGCGCTGTCGGTCGATTTGCCCGTGACCGGTAAACGGTTCACCGGCGCCTACAACAATTTCTATGAGTTCGGCTCCCACAAGAACATCTGGAAGGCGGCGCAGAACCTGCCGATTTCGCCGTGGGAAGTGACCATCGACGGGCTGGTGGAACAGGAGATCCGCATCGAGGCGGAAGATCTGATCCGGCGTATGCCGTTGGAGGAACGGGTAACCCGTCACCGCTGCGTCGAAGCCTGGGCGATGACCATTCCCTGGACCGGCTTTCCGCTTGGCAAACTCGTCGAGTTCGCGCGGCCGAGCCCGTCCGCCAAGTTCCTGGTCATGCAGACCTTCTTCGATCCCGAGGTCGCCCGCAACCAGCGCCAGGGCCACTTCCCCTGGCCCTATACCGAGGCCCTGACCCTGGCCGAAGCCACCAACGACCTCGCCCTGATCGTGACCGGCGCCTATGGCCGGCCGATGGCCAGGCAGTTCGGCTCGCCATTGCGCCTGGCCGTGCCTTGGAAGTACGGCTTCAAGCACATCAAGTCGATCGTGCGCTTCACTTTCGCGGCGGAGCGTCCGAAGACCTTCTGGGAGGATATCGGCCCCACCGAGTACGGCTTCTGGGCCAACGTCAATCCGGAATTCTCGCACCCGCGCTGGAGCCAGGCGACGGAGCGCGAGCTGGGTAGCGGCGAAAGGGTTCCGACCAAGCTCTACAACGGCTATGGCGAATTCGTGGCTCACCTCTATGCGGACATGCCCCAGGACCGCCGATTGTTCATGTAGCTGCCGTGCCTCCCGAGCTGGTCATATTCGATTGCGACGGGGTCCTCGTCGACAGCGAGCCGATCGCCAACCGGATCCTGGTCGCGGCGCTGTGCGAGGCCGGCCTGCGCTTGAGCCTCGAGGAGGCCATGGCGCGCTATGTCGGGCGCAGCATGGCCGCGGTCGTCGCCTTGGCCGAGGCCGAGCTTGGGCGGCCGTTGCCCGAGGGTTTTCTCGACCGGGTGCAGGCGCTCACATTCGCTGCCTTTCGCCAAGAATTGCGGCCGATTCCCGGTGTCGCCGATGCCCTGGCCGCGCTGTCCATGCCGGTTTGCGTGGCATCCAGCGGAGCGCCGGAGAAGATCGCGCTGTCGCTGTCCCTGACCAGCCTGGATCGCTTTTTCCACGGCAAGACCTTCAGCGCCAGCGAGGTGGCGCGGGGCAAGCCCCACCCCGACCTTTTCCTTCACGCCGCCAGGCGCATGGCCGTCTCGCCGGCGGCCTGTGTCGTGATCGAGGACAGTGTGCCTGGAATCGACGCGGCGAAAGCGGCGGGAATGTCGGTGCTCGGATTTTCCGGTGGTGGCCATGGCAGCGCGGATTTGGCCATGCGCCAGCGGGAAGCTGGGGCAATCGAACTGCGCGAAATGGCGGATCTTCCCCACCTTGTAGGGGCTTTGTGACTCGATCCTCCACAAATAACACGAAAACCTGACGAATTTCGTCGGTTTTCACTTTAAATCCTTTGCGGGATTCCCCATATACTCCGGTAAGGCGCAAGCAAGTTGGTTGCAAAGACTCCGAACGACCTTCTTGTGCGGCGGGCCTGTCCTCCCCCCCCCCGCAGGTCCGCCGCCTGCGCGCCCTCACTCCACAATACTTGCTGAACCCTGGGATTAGAGTGGCGACTCGGCCAATTTCCTGAGCAGAAAGTCGCGGAAGACCATCACCCGCTGCGATTGGCGCAGCTCCTCCGGATAGACGAAGTAGCCTTCGGCCGCCGGCGGCTCCGCCTCGGGCAGGATGCGCACCATCTGCGGGTTCTGTCCTGCGATGAAGGCAGGCAACAAGGCGATGCCGATTCCCGTCTCTACGGCACGCAAAATGCCGTAGATGTTGTTGACGGTGAAGGCGGGTTTGAATTCGGGATCTATCTCGCTCAGGGCGTCTGCCAGCCAGTTGATGTGCAGAAAGGGGATCGACAGCCGGTCGCCATAGGTGACGACCCGGTGCTTGGTAAGCTCTTCCATGCTGCGTGGCGTGCCGAAGCGGTTGAGGTAATCGGCAACGGCGAAAACGCCGAAATGCCCCTGAAACAGGTGGCGTTGGATCAAGTCGGGCTGGCGCGGCGGGGCCATGCGGATGGCGACGTCGGCCTCGCGCATCGACAGATCGAGCTCGTCGTCGCCGACCAGCAGGGCCACCGAGATGTCCGGATAGTTGTCGAGAAACTCGCTGATCACGCCGGTCAGCCACATGGAGCCGAAACCGACCGTGGTGTTGATGCGGAGCAGGCCTTGCGGGCGCTCCTTGCTCTCGCTGAGCAGGGTCTCTGCCGCCGACAGCTTGCTGAAGACTTCGCTGGTGGTCTGATACAGTAGCTCGCCCTGCTCGGTCAGGATGAGCCCACGCGCATGGCGGTGGAACAGGGGCACCTTGAGAGACTCCTCAAGGCCGCGTATCTGCCGGCTCACCGCCGATTGGCTGAGATCGAGGGCGTCGCCCGCATGCGTAAAGCTGCCGGCCCCCGCCACAACATGAAATATGCGAAGCTTGTCCCAGTCCATTGAGACAGTTTAGCGCCTATTCGGCCGCCGCCGCCACCTCCGTCGCGGCCAGGAAGCGCTCGGACTCCAAAGCTGCCATGCAGCCACTGCCCGCGGCGGTGACGGCCTGGCGGAAATGCTTGTCCTGGACGTCGCCGGCGGCGAACACCCCGGCGATGTTGGTCGCCGTGCTGTCCGGGGCGGTACGGATGTAACCATCGTCGTCGATATCGACCTGGCCGGCGAAAAGCGCCGTGACCGGGCTGTGGCCGATGGCGATAAAGACGCCGTCGGTGGCGAGATCGCGGGTCTCGTTGCTGTTGACGTCGCGCAGGCGGACCGCCTCGACGGCGGGTGGCATGCCTTCGGCGATGATATCCTCGACGACGCTGTTCCAGGCCATCTCGATAGTGTCGGTGCGCAGCAGGCGCTCTTGCAGGATGCGCTCGGCGCGCAGGGAATCGCGGCGATGCACGAGGGTCACTTTCGAGGCGAGCTTGGCGAGATAGAGGGCTTCCTCGACCGCCGTATTGCCACCGCCGACGACCACCACCTCGCGGCCGCGATAGAAGAAGCCGTCGCAGGTGGCGCAGGCGGAGACGCCGAAGCCTTGCAGACGGGATTCGGCCTCGAGGCCCAGCCAGCGCGCCTGGGCGCCGGTGGCGATGATCAAGGCGTCGCCGAGATAGCTGTCGCCGCTGTCGCCGGTCGCCTCGAAAGGCCGCCGCGAGAGATCGACCGCAGTGACGATATCGTTCACGAAATCGGTGCCGACCTTGCGCGCCTGCTCGGTCATCTGCTCCATCAGCCAGGGGCCCTGGACCACGTCGGCGAAACCCGGATAGTTCTCCACGTCGGTGGTGATGGTCATCTGCCCGCCGGGCTGGATGCCATGCACCAGCCGCGGCTCGAGCCCGGCGCGCGCGGCATAGATGGCGGCGGTCAGGCCGGCGGGGCCTGAGCCGAGGATGAGAACCTTGCTGTGGTGGCGGTCGGGCATGCGTTGGCTCCTGCTGCGCTGCAGTCCTTCTTATATCAATTCGCGTTCGCGAATGGCCATGGCGACGGTGGCGGCGTCGTCCAATGGCGCGGCATCGGGTTGATAGAGATCCTTTGTGGCCGACTCCAACGGTTGGGCGAGGCCGGCGCCATAGAGTGCTTCATGCAAGGCGCGGTGCTTGGCGGCGATCATGTCGGGTGGGGCGAAAATATAGACCGGCAGGCCCGTGGCGCAGGCCTCGGTGCACATGCCGGTCGAATCGCCCGTCACCACCAGGGCATCGGCGAGGGCGAGATAGCCGAGATAGGGATTGTCCGTGCCGTCCTCGGACCAGTCGTAGCGGTGGTGCGGCCTGAGGCTGCCGGCGAGGATGTCGCGAACCGCCACGGGCGTGCGCCGGCTGCTGGTCATCATGACCGAGCCACCGATGGCGGCGGCCTGCTCGGCCAGGCGCTTGGCGTCGTCCGCCGTGAAGTTGCGCCGCCGCGTCGCGCCGCCTAGCAATAGCGCGATTCGCGGCCGGGGCAGGCTGTCCAGCCGTGCCGCCCAGGCCTCTGCCGCCTCCGCCAGGCGCGCCGCGGTGACGCGATGGGGCGCGCCGAGGGTGCGAACGACAGTGGCGAGTTGCCGCTGCCGGTCGTGGGCGGGCAGGGCGATCAGATCGAAATCGGCGACCCCGGCGCCGGGCCACATGCATTGTACGCAGTGGAGGCCTCCGGCGGCGCGGCGCAGCGCGCGCACGGCGGGGGCGGTGCGCCGGCCGGCGGCGATCACCAGGTCCGGCCAGGGTGGCACCAGCGTGGCGCGGGTCTGCGCCGTCAGATGCGCCAAGGTGGCGCCGAGCAGCGCATTGGGAAGCTGTGCCAGGGCGTTGTAGCGGAGTCTCTTGGTCTCGAAGGGATGCGGCAGCGCCTCGGCCACGGCCAGGGCCTGGTTAGCATGGCCTACGCGATCGTCGGCCAGGACCCAGACGCGCCCGGCCGCCTCGCTCACCGAAAGTCCACGGAGACGATCTCGTAAGCCTTGGTGCCCGCTGGCGTTTCGACGATGACGCTGTCGCCGACCGATTTGTTGATTACCGCGCGCGCGATCGGCGCCGTGATCGACAGCCGTCCCTCGGCGACGTCCGCTTCGTCGACGCCGACCAGCTGGTAGGTGACTTCCTCGTCGGTGTCTTCGTCGGCCAGCGTAATCGTGGCGCCGAACTTGACCGTCTCGCCCGACAGCTTGTCGACATCGATGACCTGGGCGCGGCCGAGCTTGTCCTCGATCTCGCGCACCCGCCCCTCGATGAAGCTCTGGCGCTCGCGGGCGGCGTGATATTCGGCATTCTCGAACAGGTCGCCATGCTCGCGCGCCTCCGCGATCGCCCGAATCACAGCCGGCCGTTCCTCGCTCTTCAATTTCTTCAATTCCGCTTCGAGCCGCTGAAAGCCCGTCGCGGTCATGGGCACACGTTCCATGATCCGTCCATTGTCATTGCGGAGAGGCGCCAGGTGGGAGCCAAGGGTCCAGAAGACCTAAGTGTAGGATTGTAGCGAAGCCACTTCAAGGGCGCCCCGGCGCATCGCCGCAATCGCCTCGACTACGGCGCGGCTGCCTGCCACGGTGGTGTAATAGGGCACGCGGTTGGTCAAGGCGGCCCGGCGCAGGCTGTAGCTGTCCTTGATGGCCTGGGCGCCCTCGGTGGTGTTGAGGATAAGGGCGACCGTGCCGTCCGATATGGCATCGACCAAGTGAGGCCGGCCCTCGCGCACCTTGTGGATACGTGCGACGTCCAGCCCGGCGCCTTCGAGGTAGTCTGCCGTGCCCTTTGTCGCGATGAGAGAGAAGCCCAATTCGCGGAGATTCTTGCCGACCTCGGCCATCGCCGGCTTGTCGCCATCGCGGACCGAGATGAACACGGTACCGCCATCGGGCAGGCGCGTGCCGCCGGCGATCTGGGATTTGGCGAAAGCGCGGCCGAAATCCGAATCGAGGCCCATCACCTCGCCGGTGGATTTCATCTCCGGACCGAGCAGCACATCGACGCCCGGGAAGCGGGCAAAGGGGAACACCGCCTCCTTGACCGCCACGTGATCGCCGCGCTCGCGCTCAAGATCGAAGTCGCTCAGGGATTCGCCTGCCATAAGCCGCGCGGCGATCTTGGCGATCGGCACGCCCGTGGCCTTGGCGACGAAGGGCACGGTGCGGCTGGCGCGGGGATTGACCTCGATGATGTAGACCTGGTCGACACCGTCGTCGTCGCGCTTGACGGCGAACTGCACGTTCATCAGGCCGATCACGCCGAGGGCCTGGGCCAGGGCCGCGGCTTGGCGCTCGATCTCGGAAATCACTTCGTCAGATAACGAATGCGGCGGCAAGGAACAGGCCGAGTCGCCGGAATGAATGCCGGCCTCCTCGATATGCTCCATCACGCCCGCCACATGCACTGCCTTGCCGTCGGCCAGCGCGTCCACATCGACCTCGACGGCATCGGCCAGGAAGCGGTCGATGAGGATCGGCGCGTCGCCGAACAGGCGCACGGCGCGACCGACATAGTCGGTCAGCGAGCGGCTGTCGCCGACGATCTCCATGGCCCGGCCGCCAAGCACATAGGAGGGCCGCACCAGCACTGGGTAGCCGATGCGCTCGGCGATGCCCAAAGCCTCCTCCACGGTGTGACAGGTGCCGTTGTCGGGCTGCTTGAGGCCGAGCCTGGCGAGCAGCTCCTGGAAGCGCCTGCGGTCCTCCGCCAGATCGATGGCATCGGGCGATGTGCCGATGATGGGCACGCCCGCCGCTTCCAGGACCCGCGCCAGCTTCAGCGGGGTCTGGCCGCCATATTGCACCACCAGGCCGAGCAGGGTGCCCTTGGCGGCTTCGAGGCGGGCGATCTCGATCACGTCCTCGCCGGTCAGGGGCTCGAAATAGAGCCGGTCCGAGGTGTCGTAGTCGGTCGAGACCGTCTCCGGATTGCAGTTCACCATGATGGTCTCGAAGCCGGCCTCGCGTAGCGCATAGGCCGCGTGGACGCAGCAATAGTCGAACTCGATGCCCTGGCCGATGCGGTTGGGCCCGCCGCCGAGGATCATCACCTTGCGGCGATCGCTGACCTCGGCTTCGCATTCCGGCTCGCCGCCATCCCAGGCCGGGGTTTCGTAAGCCGAGTAAAGATAAGGCGTGCTGGCATCGAATTCCGCGGCGCAGGTATCGACGCGCTTGAACACCGGGTGGACGTCGAGCGAAGTCCGCAGGGTTGCCACCGCCGCTTCGTCGCAGCCTGCCAGGGTGGCCAGGCGAGTGTCTGAAAAACCCAATGATTTCAATGCGGTAAGCGCTTGTGCATCGTCCGGAAGACCATCCGCTTCGACCTCGCGCTCGGCCGCGATGATGCGCTCGATCTCGCGCAGAAACCAGGGATCGTATTGGCAGGCGGCATGCACTTCATCGACGCTCAGGCCCGAACGCAGAGCCTGGGCGATCACCAGTAGGCGATCCGGCGTCGGCTGGGCCAAGGCAGCAAGAATGCTGTCACGGTCGTCGGCAATCTCGATCGGGTCGAGGCCGGTCAGGCCGGTCTCCATCGAGCGCAGGGCCTTCTGCAGGGATTCGGCAAAGCTGCGGCCCATCGACATCGCCTCGCCGACCGACTTCATGGCCGTGGTCAGAAGCGGCTCGGTGCCGGGGAACTTCTCGAAGGTGAAGCGCGGCATCTTGGTGACCACATAGTCGATTGTCGGCTCGAAGGAGGCCGGCGTGTTGCCGGTGATGTCGTTCTGCACCTCGTCGAGGGTGTAGCCGACGGCGAGCTTGGCGGCGACCTTGGCGATGGGAAAGCCGGTCGCTTTCGAGGCCAGGGCCGAGGAGCGCGAGACGCGCGGGTTCATCTCGATCACCACCAGGCGACCTGTTGCGGGATCGACCGCGAACTGGACGTTCGAGCCGCCGGTCTCGACCCCGATCTCGCGCAGCACCGCGATCGAGGCGTCGCGCATGATCTGATATTCCTTGTCGGTCAA
>CAYPAX010000028.1:0-40901 GCA_964408735.1 uncultured Rhodospirillaceae bacterium
CATTCATCGTCTGGGAGTGAGAATCAGCAAAGCCACTTAATCAACGGGCTGCTAGCCAGCGACGAAAATCGTGCGGTCAAATGGGTCTCTATCACTGAGCCTTGGTATCACGCGTTGAGATGGTTACCAGAGCGTCCCAGGCGCTATGTAACGCTCTCTCGCAATAGCGCCGGCAATTCGTCGAGGGTCTTGATCATCGCCTTGCGCTCTCCCGGCAGGCGCTCGGCGGGCTGGGAGAAGCGGTTGATCCAGGCGACCTGGAAGCCGAAATTGGCGGCGCCGCAAACGTCCCAGGCGTTCGACGACAAAAAGCAGATCTCGTCGGCCGTCACGCCAAGGCTGTCGCAGCCCAACTGATAGACGCTGGCATGGGGCTTGAAGATGCCCACCGCCTCGACACTGAGCACGGCATAGAACACGGGCCCGAGCCCGGCATTGGCGACGGCGGCGGCCAGCATCTCGCGGCTGCCGTTCGATAGGATGGCAAGCTTGAAGCCTTGCCCACGCAAGGTTTCCAGCGTGCTCTTGACCTCCGGATAGGCATCGAGCTCGAGATAGGCGCCCATCAGCGCCTCGGCCAGCACGTCGTTCTCGACCCCGTGCATGGCGAAGGCATAATCCAGCGCCTCGCGCGTGACCTGCCAGAACGGCACATAGGCGCCCATCAGGCTGCGCAGCCAGGAATATTGCAGCTGCTTGTCGCGCCAGGTCGCCGAGACGGCGTCAGCCTTGTCGCCCAAGGCGTCGCGATGGCGGCCGACGGCACTGTGAACGTCGAATAGCGTGCCATAGGCATCGAAGACGCAGGCCTTGGCACCGTGAATCTTGGATTCGGTCATCGGCTATCTCCCTGCCTGAGCTGATAGCGCATGTAGGCGACATTCGTCACCAGTCCCGGCAATAGCCACTGGAACAGGCGCGTCATTTCCAGCACCTCGGCCACCGGCGCATCGGCTGCAGCAGCCTCACGCAAGTCCGCACCGCTCAGGCCGTGCGGATTGGGCAGCGCGCGGGCGGCGGCAACAATCTTGGCATGGATCCCGGCGACCAGGCTTTCGTAGGCAGGCGTCGCCACGACAGGTGCCAGGTCGTCCCAGGCCAGGGCGAAATAGCTCGGCCAGCGGGCCAACGCGCGGTAGTCGGTGTTGACGAATGGCAGCCCCAGCCGCGCCTTCACATCATCATAAACGATGCGGGTCGGCTCGTCCGCGTGATGGGCTTCCATGAGCAGGAAGGGCACCGAAACATCCGGCGCGTGACGACCGGTGTAGGGCACCGCAGCGTCGCCCTGGCAAATCTCGCCCCCTTCCATCGCCAAGCGGCCGATGGTCGCCATCAGGCAGTAGGGGAAATTGCCGTGGCTGAAGACCTCAATGACATCGTCAATGCCTGCGATTTCGCGTGCCCCGTAACCGAGCGACTCGAGCCTGCCGCAGATCGGCGGCGGCGACAGCTCTGCCACCCGCGCCTCGACGTCGCGGCGCAAATCCGTGCAAGCCTCGACCAGCGCCGCGCTCGCGAAAGTCTCGCGCAGGCCCTGCCAGAGGCGGCCGTAGAATGTCGGATAGTGGGCGTAGGCCATGGCGATCACCCCCATCCAGGGGGTTTGCAGGATGGCCTTGGTATCCTCGTAGATCTCGCGTAGCTCACCCTCGGCGAGATATTCTGGAACCGGGTAAATGGCGGGAATGGGGTCGGGTTTCAGACGCGGCAGGTCGGTCATGGCAGGCTCTCACGGAGGAATTGGCGCCCGCCAGCATAGCGGACGCTGGCGTTATGTCCCCCCCTCTCCCGCATTCGTGATGGCGGCCTCCGCATCAAGCAGGCGGCGCTTGCGCGGCAAGCCCCAGCGATAGCCGCCGAGCCCGCCGTCGCTGCGCACCGCGCGATGACAGGGCACAACGACGCTCACGGGGTTGCGACCGCAGGCCGAACCCACGGCCCGGGCCGCGCTGGGCGCACCGATGGCATTGGCGATCTCTGCGTAGGTCCGCGTCTCGCCGCAGGGGATAGCGCGCAAGGCTTCCCAGACCCTGGCCTGGAAGGCGCTGGCGCGCACATCGAGCGGCAGGCCGCCAGCGGCGCCGCTCTCCATGGCGCCAAGCACGGCCTCGACATAGGCCGCCAAGGCGTCATCGTCGGCCTGGATCTCCGCTGCCGGAAACTCCTCGCGCAATTCGCCGGCAAGCGTCGCATCGTCGTCGCCGAGATAGACCGCGCAAACGCCGCGCTCGGTCGCCGCGACAAGCAGGCGGTCCAGGGCGCTGTCGGCGATGGCATAGGCGATGCGCGCGCCGCGCCCGCCCTTGGCATAGGTGGCAGGCGTCATGCCGAGCGTGCCGCCGCCCTCATAGATGCGGCTCGGCGAGCCATAGCCGGCGCCATAGAGCGCGTCGGCAACCCCATTGCCTTGGCGCAGACCCGCTTGCAGAGCCTCGCGGCGCAAGCGCGCGGCATAGTCGCGCGGGCTGACGCCGAGCGCCTGGCGAAAGCGCCGCTGCACATGCCCGCCCGAGACACCGAGAGCCTCGCCCAGCTCGACAAGCGTCGGCACGCGACCTTCCCCATGCGCCTCCTCGATCAGGCGCACGGCGCGCACGGCCAGCGAGTCTTCGGCGGCCGCCTCGGGCCGGCAACGGCGACAAGGCCGGAAACCCGCCTCGCGCGCGGCCGCCGCGCAGTCGAAGAAGCGCACATTGCCCCGCTTTGGCGTGCGGCTGGCACAGCCCGGCCGGCAATAGACGCCGGTGGTGGTGACGGCATAGACGAACCCGTTCGCCGAGCCATCGCGCGCGAGCACCGCCTGCCAGCGGCGCTCGTCATCGTAAGTGTCAATTTCCTGTTCCATGTCCGCCATCCTGCCCCAGGCGGATGATACGCGATATCCGAACCCTGCACCGCAATTCCACGCCGCTTGACAGCGCGCGCCGGGGCGGCGTAAGTCAGCCGCATCGGGCACGTAGCTCAGCGGGAGAGCACCGTCTTCACACGGCGGGGGTCGCTGGTTCAATCCCAGCCGTGCCCACCACGAACTTCCAGCATATCAACGAAGCTTTGATCCGCCTCGGCACGGCGCGGAGTATACCCGCATTTCTTGAAAAATAATTCGATATATTATTATTGGTAGCGTTTCTGATATATTATTCTATCAAGAGAATTTATGGAGACCGTTATGCCAAGGCATAGGTTGTGGAGTGGTGGCGGATATACGCAGGAATATCGAAACTCCTGCTGGGCGGCGTGTTCGCGTTATGTAAACAATTTCTGCCACGCGCAGTCGGGGCAAGGCAGCGATTATCTCACCGACGGCGGTTTCGCCACGGCGATCGGGCATAGCGTCAATGCGGAGACGGCCATAGAAGGGATTCTCGACAAAGCGCACATGTGGGACGGGCACGACTTCGCCTACATCCCCACCTTTGCCGAGATCAAGGCCGAGATCGTCCCCGGGCGCATGATCTGCGTCTGCGTCAATCCGACGCGCCATGGCTATCTCTGCAAGGCGCCCATGGTCGGCGGCCATTACGTGGTCATTCTCGGCTATAGCGACGAGGGCGAGATCGGCATCATGGATCCGGCCGACGGCAGCATCAATTGGCAAACCTACCACCAGACCAACTATACCCCGCCCCAGGGCGCGGACATGTATTGGTGCGGCACGGACTACACCAACGGCCACCCCATGAGCTAGGGCATTGGCGGATTGCCACCGGTTTGCTAGCTATGGCGCTGCATGACCGGAGGGATGATCACCGTGATAACGAAATCTGTTGGAATCGTGACGTTGGCGGCGTTGGCACTGATGTCGCTTTCGGCCGAATCGGCCAGGGCCAAGGACGGCGCCGGGCTTGCCGAGCGCTTGGGTCAAGTCTTCCACCGCAGCATGAAGCATTGGCGCTACGATTACAGCAAGATGCAAACGACCAAGGCCGGTGTCGCCTGCATCCCCTGGAGAAAGATCGACGCCGCCTATCTCGACGAGGCCATCTTCGAGGCGCTCGGTTTTTCCTATTCGGTCGCCAAGGAAGACGCCGCCATCCGCATCGCCACGCAGGGCTGCGAGGAAATGAAGGCGCACTATGCGCTTGCCGACTGCGCCTGCGAAGTCGTGCTGATCGATGATGCCGTCGCCGTCACGGTTCCCGATGGAGTAATAGAGCAGTTCGGTGAATAACACATAAAATCAATAAGTTTCTTACAAATTTTGATTCAATAAATTAAATGCGCCGGAGCACTTTCGCCCCTTGGCAAGTGGGGTCGGCCTGCGCACAATGGCGGCCATGCCGGACAGCACGCAGAGCCAAGACGCGGGCGAGGATTTCGACCGCAAGGACCCCGCCGCCTACCCCTATTGGAAGCGCGACATATTGCGCTGGGGGGATTGCGATTCCCTCGGCCATATCAACAACGTGGTCTTCGCGCGGTTTTTCGAATCCGGGCGCATCGCCTTCATGAACGATCTTGGCGTCGGCGGCGGCGAGCTCGATGCGGACGATTTCGTCATCGCCCATCTGTCGATCGATTTCCTGGCCGAGATGCACTATCCCGGCGAGGTGCGCACCGGCGTCCGCGTGTTGCGTATCGGGCGCTCTTCGGTGCGCCTGGCCGAGGCCATTTTCGTCGACGGCACCTGTTACGGCTCCGGCGATGCGGTGCTGGTGCGTGTCGGACGCAAGAGCGGTCACGCCGAGCCTTTGCCGGAGGCCCTGAAGGCGCGATTGCTCGATCCGCCCGCGGGCGACTGACAGCAAGACGCGGTCATGGAAAGCTTGATCGCCGACCATTATTGGCAGATGTGGGCGGTACTGGCGCTGGTGCCGGTGACCATCGCCGCGCTGATGCTCGAGCGCATTCCGATGGTGGCGACGGCGACCTTGCTGTTGGCGGCCCTGATGGTGCTGTTCGAGGTGGCACCCCTGCCGGCGCCGGAGGGCGAGACCGTGCTCGGGGCAGCGCGCCTGCTGCAAGGCTTCGCCAATCCCGGCCTGATCACGGTCATCGCCCTGCTCGTGGTCGGCCAGGCGCTGATTCAGACCGGCGCGCTGGACGGCGTCGCAACCTCCCTGCACCAGGTCAGCGGCGGCAGCGCGGCGATAGCGCTGTTGATCAGCCTGCTGCCTGTCGCGGTTCTCTCCAGCGTGCTCAACAACACCCCCGTCGTGGTCATCTTCATCCCCATCATGACGGCGCTGGCCGGCAGCCTCAGACTGTCCGCAAGCCGGCTGCTGATTCCGCTGAGCTTCGCCTCGATCCTCGGCGGCATGACAACCCTGATCGGCAGCTCGACCAACCTGCTGGTGGCCGGCGTGGCGCAGGAGATGGGGCTTGCGCGCATCGAATTTTTCGATTTCGTCGTGCCCGGCGCGGTGCTCGCCTCCTGCGGTCTGATGTATGTCATCTTCGTCGCCCCGCGCCTGTTGCCCGACCGCGCCGACATGGCCGGGCAGCTGACCGGTGCCGGGCGCCAGTTCATCGCCCAGATCGAGGTCGCGGACGAGTCCTCGCTGATTGGCGAGAAGCCCGTCGCTGGCATGTTCCGCAGCCTGCCCGATACCACCGTACGCATGGTGCAACGGGGCGAGCATGCCTTCCTGCCGCCGCTGGAAGATATCGCCCTGGAGCCTGGCGATATCGTGGTGGTGGCGGCGACGCGGGGCGCCTTGACGGAAGCCCTGAACAAGTTCCCCGGCGCCCTTCATCCCAGCCTGACCGACCGCCAGTGGCCGGATGAGAGCGGCGAGCAGGCGCCCTGGGAAGGCGGCGAGCAGGCGCTTGCCGAGGTCATGGTGACACCCGCCTCGCGGCTCTGCGGCCAGGCACTGGAGAACGTCGGCTTTCGCTACCAGCATGGTTGCATCGTGCTCGGCGTGCAGCGGCGCTCGCGCATGATCCGCCAACGCCTGACCGAGATCCGCCTGGAAGCCGGCGACGTGCTGCTGATCCAGGGCCAGCCCGCCAATGTGCGCTCGCTGCGGGCCAACCGCGATGTGGTGCTGCTGGAATGGTCGCAGCAAACCCTACCGCGCTACTTCCATGCCCGGCGCGCCGGCCTTATCTTCGCCGGCGTGATCACGGCTGCGGCTACCGGTGCGGTGCCGATCGTGGTCGCGGCCGTGGCCGGCGCCGCGGCAATGCTGCTGGTCGGCTGCCTCAACGTGCGCCAGGCCACCCGCGCCGTGGACGGTGCCGTGGTCATGATCGTCGCCGCCACCCTGGCGCTCGGCGCCGCCCTGGAGAAGACAGGCGCCGCGGCCTTTGTCGCCCATCAACTGATCGCCGGCCTGGCCGATTTCGGCCCCGCCGTGATCCTATCGGCGCTGTTCGCGCTGATCGCCGTGGTCACCAACCTGCTCAGCAACAATGCGGCTGCTGTACTCTTCACGCCGATCGCCATCAACCTGGCCCATCAGCTCGGGGTCGACCCGACGGTATTCGTCTATGCCGTGATTTTCGCCGCGAGCTGTTCTTTCGCCTCGCCGATCGGCTACCAGACCAATCTCCTGGTCATGGCGCCCGGTCATTACCGCTTCAGCGACTACGTGCGCGTGGGCGCACCGCTGATTTTGGTTCTGTGGGCTGCTTTCTCGTTGTTCGCGCCGTGGTACTATGGCCTCTGAGCGACCCACACCGCTGGATACACGATGCTGAACCTCGACCCGCGCGCCATCCGCTTCTTCTACGGCACTGCCGAGCAGCCCTGCCCGTATGTGCCGAGCCGCATGGAATCGAAGGCGGTCACGGAGCTTACCGGGCCGGGTGCTGCGCGCCTGCACGACCTGCTCAGCCAGGCGGGCTTCCGGCGCAGCCACACCATCGCCTATCGCCCGGCCTGCCACGGCTGCCACGCTTGCGTGCCCGTGCGCGTCCCGGTGGCGGATTTCCGCCTCAGCCGGTCCCTGCGCAAGGTCATGCAACGCAATACGGACCTCACCGCCAGCCTTTGCCCGCCGGTCGCCACGGAGGAGCAGTTCGCCCTGTTCAGCGCCTATGAAGTCGGCCGCCACGGCGACGGCGACATGGCGCTGATGGACTTCACCGACTACCGCGCCATGGTCGAAGACACCCCGGTCGACACCAATATCGTCGAGTTCCGCGAGCCTGATGGACGCCTTGCCGCAGTATCGCTCAGCGACCGCCTGGTTGACGGCCTGTCGGGGGTCTACAAGTTCTTCGCCCTCGACCGCAGCCGCACCAGCCCCGGCACTTACGTCATTCTTTGGCATGTGGAGCAGGCGCGCGAGCTGGGCCTGCCCTATGTCTATCTCGGCTATTGGATCGCCGAGAGCCCCAAGATGGCATACAAGACACGCTTCCAGCCCTTGGAAGGCCTGGTTGCCGAGCAATGGGTGCGCCTGACCGGCGTCGAGGAAACCAGCCAGGAGACGGAGCGATGAAAAGACGCGATTTTCTCGGCGGTGCGGCGACGGGCGCGGTGATTGCCGGCGGTGCGGTCTATCTGGCGGCCACCAACAAGCCCGCGCCAATGGAAGCGGGAACGCCCGAAGCACCGGGCAGCGCGCCGGCCGTCAATGCCGGCCTGCATGAATGGAAGATGCTGACGACCTGGCCGAGAAACTTTCCCGGCGCCGGCACCGCCGCACAAGCACTCGCCGATGCCATCACCCTGATGTCGGATGGCCGCCTGACGGTCAAGGTGTTCGCCGCCGGCGAGATGGTGCCCGCCTTCGAATCTTTCGACGCCGTGCGCGAAGGCACCGCCGACTGCTCGCACGATGCGGCCTATTACTGGGTGGCGAAGAACAAGAGCATCCCCTTCTTCTGCGCCGTTCCCGGTGGCCTGAGCGTGCGCGAGCACAATGCCTGGATCCTCTACGGCGGCGGCCAGGCGCTGTGGGACGAGCTTTACGCGCCGTTCGGCGTGCGTGGCTTCCTCAGCGGCAATACCGGCACCCAGATGGGCGGCTGGTACCAGAAGGAGATCAATTCGCTCGAGGATTTCTCCGGCCTCAAGATCCGTATTCCCGGCCTAGCCGCCGAAGTGCTCAACCGCCTTGGCGCCACCACCGTCAACATGCCCGGCGGCGAGATCATGCCCGCCTTGCAGTCGGGCGTGATCGACGCAGCCGAATGGGTCGGGCCCTGGGTCGATCTGACCATGGGTTTCTACAAAGTGGCCAAATACTACTATGGCCCCGGCTTCCACGAGGGCAGCACGGCGAATGAGCTGCTGATCAACGAGGAACGCTGGCAGGCACTGTCGGGCGACCTCCAGAAAATCGTCAAGGTGGCCTGCCACGAGGCCAATATGATGGTCCCCGCAGAATACTTCGCGCGCAACACGGAGACCCTGCCGGTACTGACCAGCGAGCACGAGGTCGAGGTGCGCAATTTTCCGGATGACGTCACGAACGCCATGTTCGACATCTCGGAGGCGGTCAATGCGGAGACCGCCAGCGAAGGCGATATCAACCGGCGCATCTATGAGAGCTGGAGCGAGTTCCGCAAGCGCGCCATGGCCTATCAGCCGCTGTCGGATTTCGGCTTTATCCGCAACCGCGCCAGCGCGAGCCGGACATGAGCAGACTAAAGGTCAGCCGCCGTGCCATGCTCGCGGGCGGCAGTGCCGCTGCCGCCTCCGGCCTGGCGGCGCCCGCCATCGCGCAAGGCAAGCGGCGCTGGAAGATGGCCACCGCCTGGCCAAAGAACTTTCCCGGCCTCGGCACCGGCGCGCAGCGCATCGCCGATGCCATCACGCAGATGTCAGAAGGCGCGCTTGAGGTCAGGCTCTATGCCTCGGGCGAGCTCGTGCCCGCCTTCGAGATATTCGATGCCGTGCGCGAGGGCACAGCTGAGCTGGGCCATGCCGGTGCCGCCTATTGGGTCGGCAAGAACAAGAGCTTCGCCTTCTTCGCCGTGGTCCCCGCCGGCCTCGTGGCGCAGGAGCAGAATGCCTGGCTCGACTATGGCGGAGGCCAGGAGCTATGGGACGAGATCTACGGCGAATACGGCCTCAAGGCATTCGCCGCCGGCAACACCGGCACCCAGATGGGCGGCTGGTTCAACCGCTCCATCGAGAGCCTCGGCGACCTCAAAGGCCTGCGCATGCGCATCCCCGGGCTTGCCGGCGAAGTGATCAATCGGGCCGGCGGCGTCTCGGTCACCATCCCCGGCGCCGAGATCATGCCGAGCCTGCAATCCGGCGTGATCGACGCGGTGGAATTCGCCGGCCCCTGGTCGGACCTCGCCTTCGGCTTTCATAAGATCACGAAATATTACTATGGCCCGGGCTTCCACGAGCCCGGCGCCAACCTGGAGCTGATGGTCAACCGCGCGCTTTGGGACGACCTGCCGGCGCACTTGCGGACCATCGTCTCCCAGGCCGCGGCGGCGGAGAACCAGCGCATGCTGTCCGAGTTCACGGCCGGCAACGCCGCTTCCCTGATCGCGCTGCGCGACGAACACGGCATAGAGCCCACACCAATGCCGGACGAGGTGATCCGCGAATTGCGGCGCCTTTCCGACGAAGTGGTCGCGGAGACCGCAGCGCTTGGCGAGATCAACCGCCGCATATTCGACAACTGGTCGCGCTTTCGCAGCGAAGTGGCGGCGCTGGCGCCATTTACCGAGCAAGGCGCGCTCAACCAACGGCTTCTGTAGCAGAAGGGGATACCCATGGCTTCGACATCAAACACTCGACGCAACTTCCTGATCGGCGCGGCAACTGGCGCCGCCGCGGCGGCGTCGACCCTGCCTGCACCGGCCATAGCGCAAGGTTTGCATCGCTGGAAGATGGTCACCACCTGGCCCAAGAACTTCCCTGGCCTCGGCACCGGCGCCCAGCGCGTCGCCGACCGCATCAGCGCCATGTCCGACGGCAAGATGGAGATACGCCTCTATGCCGCGGGCGAGCTGGTGCCGGCCTTCGAGGCCTTCGACGCAGTGCGCGACGGCATCGCCGAGATGAGCCACGACGCGGCCTATTACTGGGTCGCCAAGCACAAGAGCACGCCGTTCTTCTGTACCGTTCCCGGCGGGCTGACCCAGCAGGAGCATTCCGGCTGGATCCATCACGGCGGCGGCCAGGCCTTGTGGGACGAGCTTTATGCCGGCTTCGGCCTCAAGGCCTTCCTGGCCGGCGGCTCGGGCGTGCAGATGGGCGGCTGGTTCCAGAAGGAAATCAATTCGCTGGCCGATCTCAATGGTCTCAAGATGCGCATCCCCGGCCTTGGTGCCGAAGTGGTCAACCGCATGGGCGTGACCGCCGTCAATATGCCGGGTGGCGAGATCATGCCGGCACTGCAATCGGGCGTCATCGATGCCACCGAATGGGTCGGCCCGTGGAACGACCTTGCCTTCGGCTTCCACAAGATCGCCAAGTTCTATTACGGCCCCGGCTTTCACGAGCCGAGTTCTTCTATCGAGTTGATGGTCTCGAAAGAGAAATTCGATGCCCTGCCAAACGATCTCAAGGCCGTCGTCGAGGCAGCCTGCACGGCGGAGGCCAATTACACCGTCAGCGAGTTCACCGCCGGCAACAACATCTCGCAAACGGTGCTGGTCGAGGAGCATGGCGTGACCATCGGCAATTTCCCCGACGATGTGGTCAAAGCCGCCTTCGCCAACTCTGTCGACGTGTTGCACGAGACGGCGGCCGAAGGCGACCTCGCCAAGCGCATCTTCGACAGTTGGTGGACCTTCCGCACCGAGGCGATGAAACGCGCGCCCTATGCCGAGCAGGGCTACATGAACAACCGGTCGCTGAGCTGAGATGGCCCGCCTTCTCGCTCCTGCGGCTTTGTTGCTGTGCGCACTTGTCGGAGCCACTGCCGCGGCCCAGGAAATCAGCGCGCTGGACTTGCTTCGCAAGCGCCCGGCCAGCGCCTTCGATGTCGGCTTCGTCAAGCTGGAGCGGCTGCTCAACAGGATCGAGAATCCGATCTGGTCCTACACCTACGACCTGTCGGACTACGGCGACGATTTCGAGAGCTACGGCTTGAAATACCCGGCTGTCGATTACCGCTACGGCTACCCCCTGGCACACCGCGAAAGCGGCAAGCTGGTGCTGGTCGGCGTCGCCCTGGCACAAGGGAACTACCGCTCGGCCGAGACCTGCGGTAATGTCATGGCCAAGATGCGCGAGGAGCTTGTTATTTCGGCGACGACCGCCGGCGGCAGCCAGCTGAACCGAGCGCGCAGCTTCGTCGAGCGCACCTTCGGCATCGAAGAGCCCTGGACCGACGACGACGCCTCGAGCGAGCTGTCGGATCGCTTGCTGGAGGAAGTGGTTCTTGAGCTGCGCCTCTACGAACAATTGCCCAGCGACGCACCGGACGCCATCTGCCGCGGTTTCCTGCACCACGACACGGTCGCGTATCAGCCGTAGACCACCTTCGGCAGAAAAATGGTCAATCGTGCTCGAATCGTCTAAAATATCTGTTTCGGCTGGTTTGTGATATTCGGGACTTTATCTCGTCCGAAAGGATAGGCACATGAAAACAATCTCCGCAAACGAGCTTAAGCAGTCGACGGGACGCGCCATGGATCAAGCGTTGCGGCAGCCCGTGGTCGTAGAGAAACACGGCAGACCGCACGTGGTCATGCTTTCGCATGAAGACTACCAAGACTACGAACGGCTTAAGTACGCTGCGCTTAAGGAGGCAATTCGGGAAGGTATCGAGAGTGGCTACGGTGGTGTGTTCGACCCTGACGAGCTGATGGCCGAAATCGAACAAGACTTGAATAAGGAAGAAACGAAGTAAGCTCCGCAAGATGGCCCCGAAAGTCCATTTTGGCCTTCAGGGCAGAAGTGATCTCAAGCAGATTGGCCGGTACATCGCCGGCAACAATCCGAGCCGCGCCGATACGTTCCTCGCTGAAATTCACGCGAAGTGTCTCGTTTATGCGGAGAATCCTGAGATGGGTCGCGACCGTTCCGACTTGAGCGCCAAGATGCGTAGCTTTCCCCACGGCAACTACATAGTCTTCTATCGCCGCTTTCGTCGCAGTATCCAGATCATTCGGGTAATTCGGGCCCAGCGCGATATCAGGCCCGAGATGTTCGATCAGCCGTAGACCACCTTCGGCAGCCATGTGGCCATGGCCGGGAAAGCGGCCAGGATACCGAGCATGACGAGCTGCATGAACACGAAGGGGATTACGCCGCGATATATGTCGGTGGTCTTGACCTCGGGTGGCGCGACACCGCGCAGATAGAACAGCGCGAAGCCGAAGGGCGGCGTCAGGAACGAGGTCTGTATGTTGACCGCGATCATGATGGCGAACCAGACCGGGCTGATGTCGTTCATCAGCAGGGCCGGGCCGACGATCGGCACCACCACGAAGACGATCTCGATGAAGTCGAGGAAGAAGCCGAGCACGAACATCAGCACCATGGTCAGCAGCATGGCACTGAACACCCCGCCCGGCAGGCCGTGCAGGAACTCGGCAACGATCTCGTCACCCTGGAAGCCACGGAAGACGAGGCTGAACAGCTGTGCGCCGATGAGAATGACAAAGACCATCGACGACACCTTCGCCGTCGAGCGCATGACGTCGCGCAGGTTGGTCATGGTGAGCTGCCGGCGCATGGCGGCAAGTATCAGCGCACCCATGGCGCCGACCCCAGCGGCCTCGGTCGGTGTCGCGACACCGACCAAGATCGAGCCCAGCACCAGCACGATCAGCAGCAACGGCGGCAGCAGCACCTTGAGCACCCGGCCCATAAGCTTGCCGCCGGCCATCTCCGCGCGCTCCTCCGCCGGTACCGAGGGCATGCGGTCGGGGTAGATGGAGGCGTAGATGAATTGCCAGAGGATGTAGAGCAGCACCAGCGCGAAGCCCGGAATCAGGGCGCCGACGAAGAGGTCGGCAACGGAAACCGGATCAGGGGCGAAGTTTCCTGCTGCCAGCTGGGCCTGCTGATAAGCGGCGGAGATCTGGTCGCCGAGCAGGATCAGCACGATCGACGGTGGGATGATCTGGCCGAGTGTGCCGGCCGCGCAAATCGAGCCGCAGGCGATCGGCGGCGCATAGCCGCGGCGCAACATGGTCGGCAAGGACAACAGCCCCATGGTCACCACGGTGGCGCCGACGATACCGGTCGAAGCGGCGAGCAGGGCACCGACGATGGTGACCGCGATGCCGAGGCCGCCGCGCACGCCGCTCATTACCAGCGCCATGGTCTCCAACAGCTCTTCCGCCAATCTCGATCGCTCGAGCATCACCCCCATGAAGACGAACAGCGGCACCGCAATCAGCAGGTCGTTGGTCATGATGCCGTAGATGCGATTGGGCAGGGCCTGCACGAAGGCGAGCTCAAAAATGCCGAAGGCGGCACCGCCGAGGGCGTAGATCAGGGCCACGCCCGAAAGCGTGAAGGCGACCGGAAAGCCAAGCATCAACGCCCCGCAGAGCGTCAGGATCATGGCCGCAATGATCAGCTCGTAAACGTAGGCGTCGGCCATGGGCTCAGAGCACCTGCTCGTGTTCTTCAGTGGTTTCGTGCTCGTAGCCGCTCAGGATGGCGATGCCGTGAATGACGCGTGACAGTGCCTGGGCAATCATCGACGCGGCAAAAATCCAGATGCAGGCCTTGAGCAGATAGACCGCATGCAGGCCGCGCTCTTCCAGCGAGCCCTCCCACTCGGCCCAGCTGTTCAGCACGTAGTTCCAGGAATACAGGATGATGATGACGCAGACCGGGATCAGGAACACCAGCGAGCCGAAGATGTCGACCCTCGCCTTACCGCGCTCGCTCATGGTGTTGTAGAAGACGTCGACGCGAACATGCTCGTTGTGCAGAAGCGTATAGGCGGCACAGAGCAGGAAGACGAAGGTGTGCATGAAGCGCACCGATTCCTGCATCCAGATGAAACCTGTGTCGAAGCCGTAACGCAAAACGACGATGACCACCGTGACCAGGACCATGAGCAGGGTCAGCCAGGAAACCGCCCGGCCGACGATATCGTTGAACCGATCGATCATGCGCGCGATGCGGATCAGGCCGCCCATGGTGCTTCTTCGTCCCAATACTTCATGGTTGCTGTTCCGCCCCCCCGTCAGACGCCGCAAAGTAGAGGTTTCTGCGGCCAACTCAAGGGGCTTGCGCGACCCGGGTCTGCCTGGGCTATAGTCTGCCGGCAACTGGAAACAGGGCGGCCGAACATGCCCGATCGATACGACGCGGTTCTCGACGTTCTCTGCGAGGATCCGAGCTGTTGCAGCGAGCGCCTGCTGCACACGGCCGGAATTCTCTATGCCGGGCAGAGCTTCGACTCGATCTCGACACGTCAGGTCACCAGCGCCGCCGGCGTGAACCTGGCGGCCATCGCCTATTACTTCGGCGGCAAGGACGGCTTGCAGCAGGCGGTCATCGATCACGTGGTGGCGCGCAGCAACGAGCATATCGGCCGCATCTTCGCGGAGCTCGATAGCGCCATCGACGCCGCCGACGGCGATGCGGACTGCCTGACGGAGGCGACGGTGCGCTTCGGCGGTGAGATTTTGCGCACCTGCCTGCCGCTCGACCCGCAGACATGGTGGGTCGCCGTCATTACCCGCGCGCTGGGCCTGCTCTCGCCCGGCGAGGAGCCGATCTACGAGGCCGTGTTCCTGCCCTGCCATCGGGTGGTGCGAAAATTGGTGGAGACCGCCACCGGCGAGAGCGACGTCGAGCGTCTCGGCATTTTGACCGAGGCCCTGGTCGGCGACTTTTTGATGATCTGCCGCAATCAGCCCATCGTGCTGCGCAGCCTGGGCTGGGATCATTTCACGCCGGAGCGCATCGACCAGGTGAGCGCGGTCGTGACAAACCGCATGCTCGGGCGACTCAAATTGCCGGCCGCAGCCGTCTCGGCGGTCGCCGCCGAATAACGTCAGCGGAAGCGATTGTGCCGCGGGAAGCCTTTGGGCGCCAAGCGGCCGGCATTGCCGCGCTTTCCGACCCAGTCCTCGAAATCGGTCAGCGTGCGCTGGCGCGAGCCCTGCCGCCAGGTCAGACCCTCGTCGGCCGCGAAGCAACAGACGTCGGAGAGCCCGCCGTCGCGGTACTTCTGCAGGATGACACCGCGCCCGCGGCTCATCACCGGCAGCTCGTCGAGGCCGAAGACGACCAGCTTGTGGTTCTCGCCGACCACCGCCACGCTGTCGCCTTGGACCGGTATGCAGACCGCCGCCTCGACTTCGCCGGAGACGTTGAGCACCTGGCGGCCGCCGCGCTTCTGGGAAACGATCTCGTCGGTCTCGACCACGAAGCCGCGGCCGTCGCTGGCCGCCACCAGCAAGCGCTCGCCCGGCCTGTGCACCATCAGCTCGACCGATTCATGCTCGTTGCCGAGGTCGATCATCAGCCGCAAGGGCTCGCCGAAGCCACGCCCGCCCGGCAGCTTGTCGCAAGGTAAGGTATAGGTTCGGCCGTTGGTGGCGAAGACCAGCAGCTTGTCGGTGGACTGGGCATGGAGGCGTCGCCAGACCCGGTCTCCTTCCTTGACCTTAATCTCACCATCTTCCCCTAAGTGCCCACGAGCAGCGCGAATCCAGCCTTTCTCAGAACAGATGATCGTGATCGGCTCGCGCTCCACCATGGCCTCGAGCGGCACCACTTCGGCGCTTGGCGCCTTGCCGATCTCGGTCCGCCGCGCGCCCAGCTCTGTTTCCTTGCCGAAGCGGCCGCGAATATCCTTCACCTCATCGGCGATAGCGCGCCATTGCTTCTTCTCGTCGCCCAACAGCGCCGTCAGACCGGCGCGCTCCTCGCCCAGGCTGTCGAGCTCCTTGCGTATGGCGATCTCTTCCAGCTTGCGCAAAGACCGCAGACGCATATTGAGGATGGCCTCGGCCTGGACATCGGACAGCTCCCAGCGCGCCATCATGACCGCCTTGGGCTCGTCCTCTTCGCGGATGATGCGGATGACCTCGTCGAGATTGACGAAAGCGACGAGAAAGCCTTGCAGCACTTCGAGGCGCTTGTCGATCTTCTCCAGGCGATAGTTGCTGCGGCGCTGCAGCACGATGCGACGATGGTCGAGAAAGGCCTGCAGCGCCTCGGCCAGCGACATCACTTTCGGCGTGTTGTCGGCATCGATGACGTTGAGATTGAGCGACACCCGGCTTTCCAGATCGCTGACCCGGAACAGGGATTCCATCAACGCCCCGGCATCGACCGAGCGCGAGCGCGGCTCCAGCACCAGGCGGATGTCCTCGGCCGATTCGTCGACGATATCGGCCAGCCAGGGCAGCTTCTTGGCCGCCATCAGCTCCGCCACCTTCTCGATCAGGCGCGCCTTCTGCACTTGGTAGGGCAGCTCCGTGACGATGATGCGATAACGCCCATGACTGGCCTTCTCTTCGTGCCAGCTTGCCCGCACGCGGAAGGCGCCGCGACCGCTCTTGTAGGCGGCAACGATGGTCTCACGGGTCTCCACCAGCACACCGCCGGTGGGGAAATCCGGGCCCGGCACCATATCGACCAGGGTCTCCATGCGTGCGTTCGGCGTCTTGATCAGATGCAGCAAGGCGTCGCAAAGCTCATGGGCATTGTGTGGCGGAATGCTCGTCGCCATGCCGACGGCGATGCCGCTGGCGCCATTGGCCAGCAGATTCGGAAAGGCCGCGGGCAGCACCACCGGCTCCTCTTCCTCGCCGTCATAGGTGGCGCGGAAATCGACCGTGTCCTCGTCGAGGCCGTCGAGCAGCGCTTCGGCGACCTCGGTCAGGCGCGCTTCCGTGTAGCGCATGGCGGCGGCGCTATCGCCGTCGATATTGCCGAAATTGCCCTGGCCGTCGACCAGGGGATAGCGCACCGCGAATTCCTGGGCCAACCGCACCATGGCGTCATAGACCGCGGTCTCGCCGTGGGGGTGATATTTGCCGATGACGTCGCCGACCACGCGGGCGCATTTCTTGAAGCCCGAGCGCGGATCGAGCTTGAGCAGCCGCATGGCATGCAGCAGGCGCCGATGCACCGGTTTGAGGCCGTCGCGCACATCGGGCAGCGAGCGCGCCATGATGGTCGACAGCGCATAGGACAGATAGCGCTCGCTCAGGGCCTGGGCGAAATCGACGGGGATCGGCTCAGAGGGCTTGGGTTTCTTGGTCTTGGCCATGGAGGCAGTGATAGCACGCTTCCCCTGCCCCAACCACAATATCTAGCGGAAAAACTCGCTCAGGCGGTCTCGCGCCGCCGGTAATGCCGCTTCGTCGCGGACCAAGCCGTGGCGGGTGAGGAAATGGCCGGTGAGGCGCAGGCCGTCGGCGATATCCGCCGCCATGGCGGCACCTCCGCCGACCAGGAAGGGCGGCAGGCGCAGCAGGCGGTCGGCGTAGTCGGCACCTGCTGCCGCCGAGACCGCGCGCCCAGACTTGGGCGAGACCCAGACCAGGCCGTCATTGCTGCCGGTGGCGGCGCATTGGCTGAGGTCGAGGCCGAACCCCAGCTCCGCCAGCAGGCCCAGTTCCCAGCGCACGAAGCCGGCGCCCCAGGCTTCGGGCGGATTGGCGTCGTCGGAGAGGCTGTCGAGCAAGGCGACCAGGCCATGATAGATGGCGGCGTGGGGCTCGCGCTCGGGCAACAACGCATCGACCACGGCACAGGCGGCGCCGAGCCCGGCCAGGCGCGGGGCATCGCCCAGCAGAGGCCCTGCCCGCGCCTGGACCAGCTCGGCGCTGAAGGTGCCGAGGTGCTCGGGCAGGCGCGCCCGCCAGCGGCAGGCGAGCGCGTTGCCCGGCTGGAAGGTGCCGCGCTTGGCTCGCCCTGCCCCGCCCGGCACCAGACCGGCGTGGCGGCCGTGGCTCTCGGTCAGGACATGCAGCACCAGCGCCGTCTCGCCATGACGGCGGGCCGAGATCAGGACGCCTTGGTCATGCCACTCCAGCGGCTAGCCTCTAGCGCCCGTGGAAGACCGGCTGGCGCTTCTCGACGAAAGCCTTCGCCGCTTCCTTGTGGTCTTCGGTCATGCCGCAGCGGCTGTGATGCAGGGCTTCGAGGTCGAGCAGCTCGCCGAGCGCCACGTGTTCGGCCGCATTGAGATTGCGCTTCATGTAGCCGAGCGCGATCGACGGCCCGCCGGCGATGCGCCCGGCAAGCTCGTTGCCCGCCGCCTCCAGCTCGTCCGCCGCCACCACGCGGTTGACCATGCCGAGCGACAGCGCCGTCTGCGCATCCACCAGGTCGGCGGTGTAGTAGAGCTCGCGCGCCTTGGCCGTGCCGACAAGCGATGTGAGATAGTAGCTGCCGCCGAAGTCGCCGGAATAGCCGACGCGGGCGAAAGCGGTGGTGAACTTGGCCGCGTCGCAGGCGATACGCATGTCGCAGGCGAGGCAGAGCGACAGCCCCGCCCCGGCCGCGGCACCGGGCACCAGGGCGATGGTCGGCTTTGGCATCTCATGCAGCAGGCGCGAGACCTCCATGACCCGGCGCAGGCCGCGCGCCTTGGCCTCCAGGCCCTCCTCGGCGAACTCCTTGCCCTCGGCCATGGCCTTGACGTCGCCGCCGGCACAAAAGGCGCCACCGGCACCGGTCAGGATCACGGCCCCCACATCGCCATCGGTGCCGAGCCGCGCCAGGCTCTCCAACAGGGCCTCCAGCATGTCGCCTGACATGGCGTTGCGGCGGTCCGGGCGATTCATGGTCAGGGTCGCCACGCGGTCCTGCACGCTTTCGAGCAAATCGGTCGTCACTTGCGCTCTCCCTTGATCTGTTTCGCCGCAGATTGGCAGGGACCAATGGGAATACCAAGTCCCGTCTCGTATCGGCTGCGAATCCTGCGTATGGTCTCACCCACAAGAAGACTTCCCGGAGGCGAGATGAGCGGTCCCCTAGCAGATCTGAAAGTCCTCGACCTGTCGCGATTCGTGGCCGGGCCCTTTTGCGCCATGATGCTGGGCGACATGGGCGCCCAGGTGGTCAAGGTCGAGAAGCCGGGGACCGGCGAGGATATCCGCGCGGTGCCGCCTCTGATCGACGGCGACAGCCTCTTCGTCATCACCTACAACCGCAACAAGCGCTCGCTGACCCTCAATCTGCGCAGCGAGCAGGGACAGAAGATCCTGCGCGAGCTGGTCCGGGAAGCCGACATCCTGGTGGAGAATTTCCGCCCCGGCGTGATGGAGGCCATGGGCTGCGACTGGGAGACGCTCAGTGCCATCAACCCGCGCCTGATCATGGCGCGCATCTCGGGCTACGGCCAGGACGGCCCCCATTCCCAGCGCCCCTGCTTCGATGCCATCGCCCAGGCCGGCAGCGGCATCATGGAGCTGACCGGCGACCCGGACGGCCCGCCGACGCTTGCCGGCACCACGGTGGTCGACCATTCGACCGGCCTGCATGCGGTGGTCGCTATCCTCGCCGCGGTGCAGGCGCGCCATCAGAGCGGCCGCGGCCAGCTGGTCGATGTCGCCCTGATGGACAGCGCGCTGTCGCTGCTGATGACCGTGATCCCGGAACAGGCGGTGTTCGGCGAGGCGGCGACGCGCATGGGCAACCGCGACCGCTACGGCGCGCCGTCGAACAGCTTTTTGACCGCGGACGGCACCTATGTGCACATCATGGCCGGCGGCGACCCGCGCTTCGGCCGCTTCTGCCGCGCCATTGGCCGCGAGGATCTGCTGGAGAATCCGGCCTATGCCGACAATGCCGGGCGCAAGGAGAACATCGAGGCGCTGGAGGCGGTGGTCGCCGAGTGGGTCGGCGCGCGCAGCACGAACGAGGTGGTCGCCGCCATGGAGGCGGCCAGCGTGCCTTGCGGGCCCGTCCACACCATCGCCGACGTGCTCGCCAACCCGCAGCTGCGCCACCGTGGCCAGATCATCGATGTCGAGCACGCCCACGGCGAAAAGGTGCCGCTGCAAGGGTTCGTCGCCAAATTCTCGGAGACCCCGTCCGCCCTCTATCACCCGGTGCCCAGCCCCGGCCAGCACAACGCGACAGTGCTCGGCGAATGGCTCGGCTACGACGAAGCCCGTGTCGCGGCACTCACAGACGCCGGCACCCTATAATTGGTGACAGTTACCTATTACGGCCAACTTTCCCATTGTTTAACAATATATTGCTGAACCCCATGTTTTGGGGAAAGTGTCACTTCGGCAGCGATATCGAGCGGAAGATGTCCTCGACCGCCTCGCTGTGGGCGTCGAAATAGACGGCAGCGGTGCCGATATAGAGCAGCAGGTGGAGGGTCTCCTCGTCATCGATGGCGCCGATTGCCAGGCCGCGATAGGCGAGGCCCTCGCTGGAGAGAAAGGCGATGTCGAAGCGAAAGCCCGAGCGAATGCCGAAAGCGGCGGGGCGCAGGTCGCTGAAGTCGGGATCGTTGGCGCCGGACTGGGCGAGACTGGCGACGGTAAGGTCGGCGACATCGCTGGCCCGCATGCCGTTGCGATAGCGCGGCACGCCGTCGTCCGGCCTGGCGCGGCTGTTCTCGAAAAGGGCATCGCCATCCTCGACCGAGGCATAGAGTCTGAGGTTCTGCAGCGGCAGGCCGTCGATCGTCCATTGCTCCATGGGGGCGAGGTTGAAGCGGCTCCAGGCGATGGGCGTCGTCACCTCATAGGCGCTGTCGATGGACTGCGTGCCCGGCTCGATCAGAGTTACCTGCTGGCAGGCCGCAGCAAGCAGGAGCAGGATGGCGGCCAAGACGCGCATCATTTGAGGTCCTCGATATAGGCGCGGATCATTGCCGTGTCCTCGGCTTGCGGCGCGGCGACGAGATAGCGGGTGAAGGCTTGTCTGGCCTCACGCTCGCGTTCCAACGACCACAATGTCAAGCCGAGCCCGCGATGGGCCGCGGCCGGCGCATTGTCGCTCGCCGTGGCCTTGCGATAGGCGGCCAAGGCTTTGTCGTGCTCGCCGCTGCGGCGATACATTTCGCCGCGCCAATAGCTCGCCTCGCCGCCGTCGCCGAGGCGTTGCAGGACGACATCCAGCGCGTCGTAGCGGCCCATGCCGATTTCCGCCGCGATCCAGTCGCCGCGATGGTGTGCTGTGGCATCGTGAAAGCGGTCCGAGAAGCGATCGCCACCGCGGCCATCGGCGAGGGCTTCGAGATCGCTCAGGCGCTCGTCGCTGGCGGGGTGGGTCGAGAGCAGCAGCGGCGGCGCCTGGTCCTCGTCCATGGCCTCCTGCTCGGCGACGGCACTGCGCCAAACCTCCGCGGCGGCTGCGCCATCGTAGCCGGCGCCGGCGAGACGCTCGAAGCCGAGACTGTCCGCTTCGCGCTCCTGCTCGCGCGAATAGCCGAGCAGAGCGAGCAGGGTGGCCAGGCGCACCAGACTGCCGGCGCCGCCATAGCCGCCGACGGCGGCGGCGACCGAGAGAAAGGTCACGGCGGTGGTGGCGGCGCGGGTCGTGCGCCAGCGCTCGATGGTGTGGCGGCGCTGGTAGTGGGCGACCTCGTGGCCGAGCACGGCGGCGAGCTGGGCCTCGTTTTCGACGCGCAACAACAGCCCCGTCCAAACCACCATGAAGCCGTTCGGCGCCATCGAGGCGTTGAAGCCGGCGCGCTCGACGACATAAACGCGGATATCGTTGCAATACTCGCCGGCAACGCGGCAGGCAACATCTTCGACATAGGCTTGCAGGGCCTCGTCCTCGACCATGGCGCCGGACGTCAGAAGCTCTCTTTCGGCCTCTTCCATCTCGGCCCAGATGCCGCGCTCGTCGCGCTCCGCCTCGGCCAGGCGGCTCTCGCCCGGCGCAATGTCGGGCAAAGGCGCGGCACAGGCGCAGACCAGCAATAGTGTGCAGGTTGCGGCGGCGCCTCTCACAACGGCAGCCCGTCGAGCAGTCGCTGGACCGTCTTGTCCGCGCCCTGTTCTTCGCGCGGGTCGCCGATGCTGCTGTGAAGGCTGTTGAACCAGACGATGCGACCGTCGTCGAGGTCCACGAGCGAAGCAAAACCGTATTGCTGGCCGCCGGGCACGCTCACGCCGAGCACTGCGCCGATCACTATCAGGGCGACCCTCCCGGCGCTGGAGAAACTGTCGCGGAGCGTGAGGAAGAGGGCGTAATCGGCGTCCACGTCGTCGCCTAAGGCGGCGATGCCGGGGCCGAGGGTGTAATCGAGGGTCGACTTCGTCGGCAGCGCGAGGGGTGTCCCCGGGCCGTGGAAGAGAATGGCGGAGCCGACGGCATCATGCAGCTTGACCAACTGCACATGGTGCGGCTGGTGGTGCAGCAGGGCATCTTCCGGCGCGGCATAGGCGACCACAGTGGCGGTGCGCCCGGCCAAATCCTTCTCCAGGGCCGCCGCAATATTCTGCGCCGCCGTTTCGGTCCATTCCGCATTGGGCTCGAGCAGGCCGGCGGCGGTGAGTTCGTAGAGCGCGATATCGGCCGGCATGACCACGACCGCAACAGTGCCCGTAGGCCGCTCGAATACCGCTTCCGGCAGGCGCGGGTCCGTGCGCGCGCAGGCGCCGAGCAACAGCAGCAGGAACCCCAGCGAGGCGAGAAAGCGTTTCATCCCTCGGTCATACACCCAATACGGGCTTCGTGCTACCGAGGGGATATTACCGGGTTACCAGTACAAATACGCCAAGCGGTCCAAATTCAGGTAGAAGATGAGCCCGGATACGGCGAGGATGATGAAACCAGCTTTCATGTCAAATACCTCTACCATGAGTATGCTCCAAGCCTGCGGGCGCCGGCAGTGACTGTGGTCACGGATACGGCACTGATCGGCATCGACTGGGGAACCAGCGCGTTGCGGGCCTATCGCTTCGATGGCGAGGGCACGGTGGTCGAGCGGCGCAGCGGTCCGCACGGCATTCTCACGGTAGCCGATGGCGGCTTCGATGCGGTGTTCGCCGAGACGGTCGCGGGCTGGCCCGATTGCCCGCTGGTGATATCGGGCATGATCACCAGCCGTCAGGGCTGGGTCGAACTGCCCTATCTGATGTGTCCGGCGCCGGTGGAGGCGCTGGCCGGCGCGTTGCACCGTCAGCGAACCGAGTGCGGTCGCGAGGTACATTTCATCACCGGGCTTGCGGCGCGCGATAGCGCCGGTATCCCGGATGTCATGCGTGGGGAAGAGACGCAGATCCTTGGCGCCATTGCCGATGATGACAGCCAGCCGCGCCTGTTGGTTCTGCCCGGCACCCACAGCAAATGGGCCCTGGTCGAGGGCGGCGAGGTTTCCCGGTTCGCCACCTTCATGACAGGCGAGATCTTCGCCGTCCTGAAGGAGCACTCGATTCTCCGGCGCATGATCACCGGCGAGACGATGGACGCAGCGGCCTGGGCCCGCGGCGTCGGCCATGGGCTCGACGATGCGGTCGAGCATGGCGGCCTGCTGCGACGGCTGTTCAGCGCCCGCAGCCTGGCCTTGTTCGACGAGCTGCCCGAGGCGGGTGTCGCCTCCTATCTCTCCGGTCTGCTGCTGGGCGCGGAGGTGCGCGAGGCGCGTCAGGCCTTCCTGACGGGCGAGGCGCCGGTGCTGCTGCTCGGCAGTGCCGAGCTTTGCGATTTGTACGCCGAGGCGCTGGCGCTTGCCGGTCTCGCCGCGGAACGGGGTCCCGACGACGCGGCGGCGCGGGGCCATTGGCGTATCGCCGCCGCCGCGGGGTTGCTGAGATGATCGATTTGGGAGCTTTGCCGCTGGTCGCCATTCTGCGTGGCGTCAAGCCGGACGAAGCCGCCGGCATCGCTGCCGCGCTCGTCGCCGAAGGTTTCGGCATCGTCGAGGTGCCGCTGAACTCGCCAGAGCCGTTGGTGAGTATTGCGAGCCTGGCCGATACCCTGGGCAATGATGTGCTTGTCGGCGCCGGCACCGTGCGCGAAGTGGACGACGTTGCGCGGATCGCCGATGCCGGCGGCAGGCTCATCGTCATGCCGCACAGCGACGCGCGCGTGATTGCCGAGGCCAAGCGGCGCAACCTCTATTGCGTGCCCGGTGTGGCGACGCCGACCGAGGCCTTCGCGGCGCTCGATGCCGGTGCCGACGGGCTCAAGATGTTTCCCGCCGAAGCGCTGCCGCCGCCCGTGCTCAAGGCCTGGCGGGCGGTGCTGCCGAAAGAGGTTCCGCTGTTGCCCGTCGGCGGCATAGCGCCGGAAACCATGGCGCCCTATGTCAGCGCGGGCGCGAACGGTTTCGGTCTCGGCTCGGCCTTGTACAAGCCGGACATGACGGCGGAAACGGTGACGGCCAAGGCTCGTGCCTTTGTTACGGCGTGGCAGGCGCTCCAAGCCGTTCCCTGATGCTCGCAAAGACAGCGTCGAACATGGCCGGCGTCAGCCGGCCGGTATTGGTGTTGTAGCGCGAGCAGTGATAGCTGTCGAAAAGCCTCAGCCCGTCGCCGAGTGCATGTTCGCCGCCATGACGGAAAGGATGGTCCTTGCGCTTCTCGTCGCGGGCGGCGAGCACCGCGTCGTGGCCGATGCGGCCCAAGGCGAGCAGAACCCGCAGCCGCGGCATGGCATCGATTTCCTGGCGCAGGAAACCGCGACAGGCTTTGACCTCGGCGCCAACCGGCTTGTTGTCGGGCGGCACGCAGCGCACCGCATTGGTGATGCGGCAGCCGCGCATGGCGAGGCTGTCGTCGGGTCGTGCCTCATAGGTGCCCTCGGCGAATCCGTGCGCAAGCAGGGTCGGATAGAGCAGATCGCCGGCGGCATCGCCCGTGAAGGGCCGGCCGGTGCGGTTGGCACCACGCAGCCCCGGCGCCAGGCCGACCACCAACAGTTCCGCTTCCGCTGGCCCAAAGGATGCGACCGGCGCATTGTGGAAGTCGGGCAGACGGTGCCGGTTGTCTTCGCGAAATGCGACCAGCCGTGGGCAGAGCGCGCAGTCCGTGCCGGGCTGCCCCACTGGTATCAGACCGGCGTGGTGTCGATCTCGTCGTCGGCCGGGCCGATATCCTCGGCGTCCTCCTCCGGCTCGTCGATGACGTCCTCTTCCACCGGCCGGTAATTCTCGCTGGGCACGCGGCGCGGCGGGCGCTGCTGCGGGTCGCGCCCGATCATGTCGGCGAGGTCCTTGAGCTCGACGAAGCGGTCGGCCTGGCGGCGCAGCTCGTCGGCCACCATGGGCGGCTGCGAGCGAATGGTCGACACCACCGAGGCCCGCAAGCCCTTGCGCTGGATCGCCTCGATCAGGCGGCGGAAGTCGCCATCGCCCGAAAACAGCACCACATGGTCGATGCGCGGCGCCATCTCCATGACGTCGATGGCAAGCTCGATATCCATGTTGCCTTTGATCTTGCGCCTACCTTGCGCGTCGGTGAACTCCTTGGTCGGCTTGGTGACCATGGTGTAGCCGTTATAGTCGAGCCAATCGACCAGGGGCCGAATCGGCGAGTATTCCTGGTCGTCGAGCAGGGCCGTGTAATAGAACGCGCGCACCAGCCGGCCCTGCTTCTGGAACAGCTCCAGCAGGCGCTTGTAGTCGATGTCGAATCCAAGCGAGCGGGCGGCGTTGTAGAGATTGGCGCCGTCGATGAAGAGAGCGATGCGTTCGTCGGGATAAAAATGCATGAATCCTATCCTTGCAATGTCATGCGCCGGCCAGCGCTCCTCGGCCGCCAGCGTCCGATGTGGTGAAGTGATGATGGGACCCATAGCGCGTGCCGGGTCGCGTGTGCAACAAGTAAGGATTCTAGCGGAATTGGCAAGGGGCGAGTGATGGCGCGCGAGGCGCAGGCGATAATCGCTTTGGGCTCGAACTTGCCCGCTGCGGATGGCGCGCCGCCATTGGCAGTCTGTCGCCATGCGCTTGGGGAAATCGCTGCGGCCGTTGGCCCGGTCGTGGCGCACTCGTCCTGGTACCTGTCGGAACCCGTCCCGGCGTCATCGCAGCCCTGGTTCGTCAATGGCGTGGCAGTGTCCCGCACAAGCCTGACGGCGGCCGCTGTCCTGGCTGCCTTGCACGGCTTGGAGAACGCCGCAGGCCGCCGCCGCCGCCAGCGCTGGGAGGCCCGGGTGCTCGACCTTGATTTGCTGTCCTATGACGACCAGGTATGTGATGAGGGCGAGGGAGGTCTCGTGCTGCCTCACCCTCGGCTTGGTGAACGGGCTTTCGTGTTGATGCCGCTGGCGGAGGTGGCCGCGAATTGGCGTCATCCGGGCGATGGCCGCAAGGTCGCGGACATGCTGGCGGAGCTGCCCTCAGCCCAGCGCATTGCTCGCTTGCCATAAAGGGTGGTCGGACCTGTTGATTCGTAACGTCTTCGACCCTAGTATCCGCCCCGCCGGGCCAAGCCGCATTTTTTGTAATCGAGAGTTAGCCGAGGAGCTGTCCATATGGCGCGCGTAACCGTCGAGGATTGCGTTACCAAGATTCCCAACCGTTTCGAACTTGTCATGCTTGCTTCGCAGAGGGCGCGCGACATCGCCGCCGGCGGCGAGCTGACGGTCGAACGCGACAATGACAAGGACGCGGTCGTCTCGCTGCGCGAGATCGCGGACGAGACCGTGCTCCAGGACGATCTCTCGGAAGCCTTGCTGCTCGGCTTGCAGCGCCATGCCGAGATCGACGAGCCGGAAGAAGAGGCGATGAAACTCGGCGAGGGCGGCGACCTGCTGGGCGAGATCGAGGCGCGCGGCGGCTCGATCGCGGGCATGCAGGTGATCGATGCCGGCAGTGCCGGCGTCGGTGGCAGCGGTCCCGCGGGCGAGGCGCCGGTAGATCCCGGCAAGCTTTTCGGGGACGGCGGCAGCGAGTGATCCCGGGTGTTCTTCAGGAGAGCCTCCTAAGGGCGGCCGGCACATAGCGGCGATGGTGGTTTCGCAAAAGCATCGCGTGGCCCCATGATCCGCCAGTACGAACTTGTCGAGCGCGTTCGCGGCTACGACCCCGACGCATCGGAGACGGCGCTCAATCGCGCTTACGTCTTTTCCATGTCGCGCCATGGCTCGCAAAAGCGGGCCTCGGGCGATCCTTATTTCTCCCATCCCGTTGAGGTGGCCGGTATTCTCACCGACCTCAAGCTCGACGGCGCCTCGATCATCACCGCGCTGTTGCATGACACCGTAGAGGACGGGGTCGCCAGCGAGGGTGAGATCGAGAAGATGTTCGGTGGCGAGATCGGCCGCCTGGTCGATGGCGTCACCAAGCTTGGCAAGATCGAGCTGCAGTCCCACACCGAACGCCAGGCGGAGAACTTCCGCAAGTTCCTGCTGGCGATGTCGGAAGACATTCGCGTGCTGTTGGTCAAGCTTGCCGACCGCCTGCACAACATGCGCACACTGCATTTCATCGACAAGCCGGAAAAGCGCCTGCGCATCGCCGTCGAGACCATGGACATTTATGTGCCGCTGGCCGAGCGCATCGGCATGCAGCGCATGAAGGACGAGCTCGAGGATCTGGCCTTTCGCGAGATCAATCCGGAAGCGCATGATTCCCTGACCCGGCGGTTGGATTTTCTGCGCGAGACCGAAGGCGAGATGATCGGCCTCATCGCCAGCGAGCTGGAAAGCACCCTGGCGGGTGTCGGCATCGAGGCCGAGGTCGATGGGCGCGAAAAGCGACCCTATTCGATCTGGCTCAAGATGCAACGCAAGCACGTGGCTTTCGAACAGGTCGCGGACGTCTTCGCCTTTCGCGTCGCGCTCGACAGTCTTGACGACTGCTATCGTGCGCTCGGCGCCGTGCATCGCGCCTATTCGATGATTCCGGGGCGCTTCAAGGACTACATCTCGACGCCCAAGCAGAACGGTTATCAGTCGATCCACACGGCTGTGATCGGCCCGCACAAGCAGCGCGTCGAGGTGCAGATCCGCACCGTCGAGATGCACGAGATCGCCGAATACGGTGTCGCCGCCCATTGGATCTACAAGCACGGCAGCGAGGGCTCGAGCCAGCGCGAGGGCCGGCAATATCGCTGGATCCGGCATTTGCTGGAAATTCTCGATCATGCCGGCGGGGCGGAGGAATTTCTCGAGCACACCAAGCTGGAGATGTTCCGCGACCAGGTCTTCTGTTTTTCGCCCAAGGGCGACCTGATCAGCTTGCCGGCGGGGGCGACACCAGTGGATTTCGCCTACGCCGTGCACTCGGATATCGGCGATACCTGTGTCGGTGCCAAGATCAACGGGCGCATGGGGCCGCTGCGCACGGTGCTGCACAATGGCGACCAGGTCGAGGTGCTGCGCTCGAGCGTGCCGGCGCCGGATCCGAACTGGGAGAACTTCGTCGTCACCGGCAAGGCGCGGGCGCGCATCCGCCGCTTCGTGCGCCAGCGCGCCAACGACGAATATGCCTCGCTCGGCCGCTCGATCCTGGAAAAGACCTTCGCCGCCCATGAGCGGCCTTTCGCCGATCACATGCTGCAGCCGGTGCTGGTGAAATTCGGCGTCAAGAAACCGCTCGACCTGATGGTACGCGTCGGCCGTGGCGAGGTTGGCGCCGAAGCAGCGCTCAACGCCGTCTATCCCGATCTGGCGGGCGGCAACAAAGTCGTCTCCCTGCCACGCATCGCCTCCGGCTCGGAAGAGAAGAAGCGCGGCGGCGCGGTGCCCATTCGCGGCCTTACTCCGGGCATGGCCGTGCATATGGCGGAATGCTGCTATCCCCTGCCCGGCGACCGCATCGTCGGTCTTGTCACCGAGGGCAGAGGGGTGACCATCCACACCATCGATTGCGAGGTGCTGGAAAGCTTCGCGAACGCGCCCGAGCGCTGGTTGGATGTCTCGTGGACCACCGATGGCGACGATGCTTACGCCCATACCGGGCGCATGGTCACGGTGATCAACAACGTTCCCGGCAGCCTCAATGCGCTGACCGAGGCGATTGCCCAGACCGGCGGCAACATCACCAATCTGCGCATCAGTCGCCGTGCGCCGGATTTCTTCGAACTCGTGGTGGATGTCGAGGTCGACGACGTGCGCCATCTGAGCAGCATCATGGCCGCCTTGCGGGCCAATCCGGCGATCTATCAGGTCGAGCGCGCCCATGGATGATACCAAGGCTTGATGATGAAGGCCCATTTGACCGCACGAATTTCGTCGCTGGCTAGGCGCGGGTCGCGCCGTCGTGCGACCCCACGTCAAGCGGCCCGCGACGCCGCCAGCGGCGAAAAGCGCGCAGCCTTCATCATCAAGCCTTGGTATTGGCCATGCTAGGGCGCCGCGAGCGGCGTCAACTGCGCCATCGCGCCCGCGATGCGGTGTGGCCGCGTATCGGCTGGCGTCGCGCCGCCAGCTATTTCTCGCACCGGGTCCGCCGCTTGCCGGGCAGCCCCTACAGCATTGCGGCGGGCTTCGCCTGCGGGGCGGCAATCTCCTTCACGCCGTTTCTCGGCTTTCACTTCGTGCTCGCGGCGCTCGCCTCGTGGCTGATCGGCGCCAGCGTGATAGCCGCGGCGATCGGCACGGTGGTCGGCAACCCCTGGACTTTTCCTTTCATCTGGGTCGCCGCCTATCGCCTCGGCTGTCTTCTGCTCGGCATCGATACCGGCGAAGCGCTGCCGCACGGGTTGTCGATGGAGTACATATTCGCCAATCCCGAGGCCGTGCTTTTCCCCATGGCGGTCGGCGGTCTGCCCATGGCAGTGGTCGCCTGGGGTGTCTCGTTCTGGCTTGTGCGACGTGCCGTGGCGCGCTATCAGCGCATGCGCAAGGCGCGCATTCGCCGCAAGGTCGAGCGGCGGCAACGCAAAAGGGAAGCCGCCCTCAAGCGTGAGGAAGAGGCAGCGAAGGGAAGCGAACAATGACCGGCAAGCTACGTCTTGGCGTCAATATCGATCACGTGGCGACCATCCGCAATGCCCGCGGCGGCGACCATCCAGACCCCTTGCGCGCGGCGCGCATGGCGGCGGATGCCGGCGCCGACGGCATTACTGCGCATCTGCGCGAGGATCGCCGCCATATATCGGACAACGATATCCGCCGCATCAAGGCGGAGGTCGACCTGCCGCTGAACCTGGAGATGGCGGCGACGGAGGAGATGCTGGCGATCGCGCTGGCGACCAAACCGAACCAGGTCTGCCTGGTGCCGGAGAAGCGCGCTGAGCTGACCACCGAGGGCGGGCTCGATGTCGCCGCGCACCACACCACCTTGGAGGATTTCATCGCCCGCCTGTGCGACGCCGAGATCCGTGTCTCCCTGTTCATCGATCCGGAACGGGTGCAGATCGCCGTCGCCGAGGCGCTTGGCGCCGATGTCGTCGAATTGCACACCGGCAGCTATTGCGATGCGCCCGACGCCGCGCGCGAGGGCGAGCTTGCCCGCCTTGCCGCCGCCGCAACGGAAGCGGCGGGCCGTGGCCTGCTCTGCCATGCCGGACACGGCCTCAGTTATGGCACGGTGGGGCCGGTGGCGGCCTTGCCCGAGGTCAGCGAGCTCAATATCGGCCATTTCCTCATCGGCGAAGCGATTTTCAGCGGCCTGGAGAGCGCCATCCGCCGCATGCGCGCGCTGATGGACACGGCCCGCGCCGAGGCCAGCGGGCGGCGCAGCGCGTGACTGCCCGATGACCATCGTCGGCATTGGCCATGATGTTTGCGACGCGACCCGCATCGCGGCGACGCTGGAGCGTTTCGGCGAGCGCTTCACCCATCGCATCTTCACGCCCCTGGAGCGTGAGAAGTGCGAGCGCCGCCTGCGCCGCGCGGATTCCTATGCGCGCCGCTTCGCCGCCAAGGAGGCCTGTTCCAAGGCGCTCGGCACGGGCTTTCGCCGCGGCGTCTATTGGCGCGATATCGGCGTCGTCAACCTGCCCGGCGGCAAGCCGACCTTGAAACTGACCGGCGGCGCCTTAGATCGCCTGCAGTCGCTGGTCCCCGACGGCCTCGAGCCGCAGATCGATGTCACCCTCACCGACGATCGCGATATGGCCCATGCCTTCGTGCTGATCTCGACGGTGCAACCGGAATAGGACGCATGGCGAAGGAAGAGAAAAGGCCCAGCGCCTTCTGGGAAAGCTTCAAGACCGTCATCTACGCCGTGCTTATTGCGCTCGTCGTACGCAGCTTTGCCTATGAGCCGTTCCATATCCCGTCGGGCTCGATGAAGTCGACTTTGCTGATCGGCGACTATCTGTTCGTCTCCAAATTCTCCTACGGCTACAGCAAATACTCCTTTCCCTATCCCGTGCCAGGCCTCGAGGGGCGGATATGGAACAGCAAGCCCGAGCGTGGCGACATCGTCGTCTTCAAGCTGCCGCGTGACAATTCGACCGACTATATCAAGCGTCTGGTAGGCCTGCCCGGAGACCGCATCCAGGTGCAGGGCGGCATCCTGCTGATCAATGACGAGCCGGTGCCGCGCCAGCGCATCGAGGATTTCGACCTCGTGAGCCGCAACGGCCAGTCGCGCAAGGTGCCGCAATATGTCGAGACCCTGCCGAACGGCGTCAGCTATCACGTGCTCGACAGCGACCCCTTCGGCGCCCTCGACAACACGGATATCTATGTGGTGCCCGAGGAGCATTTCTTCTTCATGGGCGACAACCGCGACCATTCGTCGGACAGCCGTGTGCTCAACAATGTCGGCTATGTGCCGTATGAGAACCTGCTGGGACGGGCAGAGATCCTGTTCTTTTCGACCGATGGCACGGCGCGTTTCTGGGAAGTCTGGAAGTGGCCTTTCGCGACCCGCTTCTCGCGCTTCTTCACGACGCTTTGAGTGCCGCCGACGCCCTTGGCGTGTCGTTCTCCGATCCGGCGCTTCTGCGCGCAGCTCTGACCCATCGCAGCCTTGGCGGTGTGGTAAACAATCAGCGTCTCGAATTTCTCGGCGACCGGGTGCTCGGCCTGATCGTCGCCGAAGGCCTGATGGCGCGTTTCCCCGACGAGGAAGAGGGCGACTTGGCACCGCGTCTGGCGGCCTTGGTAAGCGCAGACAGCCTGGCCAAGGTGTCTCAGGCCATCGAACTCGGCCAGCACCTGGAAATGGCGCCGAGTGAAGAGGCGAGCGGTGGGCGGGAAAATGACGCCAACCTCGCCGATGCCTGCGAGGCACTGATCGCTGCGCTCTATCTCGACGGTGGCCTGGGTACGGCGGCTGCCTTTGTCGAACGCCACTGGCAGCCCCTGATCGAGGCTCAGATCGTGCCGCCGAAGGATGCCAAGACGGCGCTTCAGGAATGGAGTCAGGCGCGCGGCCTGGGCCTGCCGCGCTACCGGCTGGTCTCCAGCGAAGGCCCGGACCACAAGCCCACTTTCCGCATGGCCGTCGCGGTCGAGGGCCAGGGCGAGGGCGAAGGCGAGGCGCCGGGCAAGCGAGAGGCGGAGCGCCGCGCCGCCGAGGCCTTGCTCGCGCGACTGGTGGGCGAAGATGGCTGAGCAGGCTTGCGGTTTCGTTGCCGTGCTCGGCGCGCCCAATGCCGGCAAGTCGACCCTGGTCAACCGCTTGGTCGGCACCAAGGTCTCCATCGTCAGCCCCAAGGTGCAGACCACGCGCAACCGGGTCATCGGCATCGCCATGGCCGGGGATGCGCAGATCGTCTTCATCGATACCCCCGGTGTCTTTGCGCCCACGAAGCGCCTGGAACGCGCCATGGTCTCGGCCGCCTGGTCGGGCGCGCGTGACGCCGATATCGTCCTGGTGCTGATCGATGCCAAGCGCGGTCTGGACAAGCATAGCCGGCTCATTGTCAACCATCTGAGCGAGACCCGCCGCCAGGCGATCCTGGCCATCAACAAGATCGATACCGTGCCGCGCGATTCCCTGCTGGCCCTGGCGGCGTCGCTCGCGGCGGAGAGGCTTGGCGACGGCCGCGAGATGTTCGGCCAGACTTTCATGATCTCGGCCCTGACCGGCGACGGTGTCGACGACCTGCAGGCAGCCCTGGTGGCACATATGCCGGTCGGACCCTGGCACTATCCCGCCGACCAGGCCGCGGACATGCCCATGCGCCTGCTCGCCGCCGAGATCACCCGCGAGAAGGTCTTCCTGCAATTGCAACAGGAGCTGCCCTATGCGACCGCCGTCGAGACCGAGGCCTGGAGCGAGCGCGACGACGGCAGCGTGCGAGTCGACCAGGTGCTCTATGTGCGTCGCGACAGCCAGAAGAGCATCGTGCTCGGCAAGGGCGGGCGCCGGGTCAAGGCCATCGGCAGCGAGGCGCGGCGCGAGCTGGAAGAGATGCTGGAGCGCCGCGTCCACCTGTTCATCCACGTCAAGGTCCGCGACGGCTGGCAGGACGACCCCGAGCGCTACCGCGACCTCGGCCTCGACTTCAACGCCTAGAGCACCGGGGCAGCCGGCACCCCCGGCCGAACGCGACCCCACTAGAAGTGACGATAGCCGGTATCGTCGAAGGCCATGACGCTGCCGTCGGCGGCCCGCACGCTGACGCCCAGCCCCGCCTCTACGCGGCCAATGCGCGTAGCCCCAGTGACAGCCTCCCTTGCGCTGAAGACCAACTCGTAGTCGTCACCACCGGTTAGCATGCGAGGCAACCAGGCGGGATCCTCGGCGAGAACGGCCTTGGCGGCATCCGACAGGGGCACCGCGCCGGCATCGAGCACGATGGCGACGCCCGAGGCTTCGGCGATGTGGCCGGCATCGGCGAGGAGGCCGTCCGAAACATCGGCGCAAGCGCTCGCCACGCCGATCAGCTCACGACCGAGTGCCACACGGGGTGTCGGCAAGCGCAGGCGCTCGACCAGCGCCTCGCGGCCGGCGCCGCTCAGTTCGCCACGCAGGACGGCGAGCCCCAGCACCGCATCGCCGATGGTGCCGGAGACGTACACGGAATCACCCGGCCGCGCGCCCGAACGCCGCAATGGGCGAGCGACAGTGCCAAGGGCCGTCACCGACAGTGTCAAGGGCCCTGGCGTCGAGACCGTATCGCCGCCGGCAAGGACAATGCCCCAGCGCACCTGCTCCTCGCCGAGACTGGCACAGAACCTGTGCAGCCAGTCATCGTCGATATGCTCGGGCAAGACCAGCGTCAGCAGATAGGCCAGCGGCTTGGCGCCCATCGCGGCAAGATCGCTGAGATTGACGCGCAGCGCCTTGGCGGCGATGGCCTCGGGCGTCTCGTCGAGCGGGAAATGCACACTGGCGACGAGCCCGTCCTGGGTCACCGCCATCTCCTCGCCGGCAGGCAGCAAGGCCGCATCGTCGGTTAAGCCCAGCGCGCCGGGGAAGCCCTCGGCCAGGGGCCGGAAGAGGCCTTCGATCAGGGCAAACTCATTCGCTCTGTTCGCCATCCGCCCATTCCGCCGCCCGCAGGCGCCGCGCCAGGGTTTCCAGCGCGCCGTTGACGAAGCCCGCCTCGTCCTCGTCGAAGAAGCTGTGGGCGATGGCGACATATTCGCTGACCGCCGCGCGTGCCGGCACATCGAGGCAATCGCGGATCTCGAACGCCGCGATGCGCAGCAGGCCCCGCATGGTGAGCGACAGACGCTCGAGCTTCCAGCCCTCGCGCAAGACTTCCGAGACCGCTGCATCGAGCGCCTCGGCATGGTCTAACGCCCCCTCGGTGAGGCGCTCCAGAAATGCCTTGTCCAGTGCACCCGTCGGCGACGGCCGCGCCGCCATCTCGGCGATGACGGTTTTGGCTGGCGTGCCGACCAGGCCGGTCTGATACATGGCTTGCACGGCCGCCAGACGGGCGCCACGCCGCGCGGCGAGCGCGCTGTCGGAGGCGGTGCTCAAGCGTCGCCCGCGAAACGGCGCGCCAGACCGATCAAGGCGAGACAGGCCTCGGCCGCGACAGCGCCCTTGTTGCCTTGCGCCACCGCGGCACGTTTCATCGCCTGCTCGCGGTTTTCCGTGGTCAGGATACCGTTGCCGAGCGCAGCACCATGATCGATGGCGAGGTTGGTCAGGCCGCGCGCGCTTTCGCCGGCAACGATGTCGTAGTGGCCGGTCTCGCCGCGAATGACGCAGCCGAGCGCCACGTAACCGTCATAGGCGCCGAAGCGATGGGCGCTGGCGATGGCGCCGGGAATCTCCAGCGCGCCAGGCACGGCGACGCTGTCCCATTTGACACCGGCGGCCTCCAGCGCGCCCGCCGCGCCCGCCTCGAGCTCGGCGGCGATATCTTCGTAATAGCGCGCCACCACCAGCAGCACGCGCGGGGTTCCGGCCATCTCAGTCTCCGCCTTCGATGGGCCTGCGCCCGGCGATGCTGAGGCCGAAACCGTCGAGGCCGACCACCGTGCGCTCGGAATTGCTCAGCAACTCCATCTCGCGAATGCCGAGGTCGAGCAGGATCTGCGCGCCCGTGCCATAGGCACGCAGCGCCCCGCCGCTTTCGCCGGGGTCGATCTCGCGCCCTTCGAGCAATGTCGAAAGCGAATCCGGGCGCGCGGCGCGGATCACCACCACCACGCCGCGTCCTTCCTCGGCGATCAGCTCCATGGCCCGGTGCAGCTCGTCGCCACGCCCGGTCGTGGTATCACCCATGATGTCGATCAGCGGATTGACCCGATGCATGCGCACCAGCACCGGCCCCTCGCTCGCGACATCGCCTTTGACCAGCGCAGCATGCTCAGTGCCGTCGGCGGTGTTGACATAGACCACCATGCGGAAGGTGCCGCCCCAACGGCTTTCGAAATCGCGCTCCAGAAGGCGATCGACAACGCGGTCGGCGCGGCGGCGATAGGCAATGAGGTCGGCGATGGTGCCGATCTTGAGGCCGTGCTGCTGGCAATAGGCGATAAGGTCGTCGCGCCGCGCCATCGAGCCGTCATCGTTCATGATCTCGCAGATCACCCCGGCCGGGGCGAGGCCGGCGAGCCGGGCGATATCGACCGCCGCCTCGGTATGGCCGGCACGCACCAGAACGCCGCCCTCACGCGCGACGATGGGAAAGACATGGCCCGGCGTGGTGATATCGGTGGCCGTGCTGCGCGGGTCGATGGCGGTATGGATGGTGTGGGCCCGATCGGACGCGGAGATGCCCGTCGAGACCCCCTCCGTCGCCTCTATCGAGACCGTGAACGCGGTATCGAAGCGCTTGACGTTGCGCCGCTGCATGGGCTCGAGCTGCAAGTCGCGGGCACGGTCCGGCGACAAGGCCAGGCAGACCAGGCCGCGGCCGTAGCGGGCCATGAAATTGATCGCCTCAGGGGTGGCGAACTCCGCCGGCACGATCAGGTCGCCTTCGTTCTCGCGGCCTTCGTCATCGACGAGGACGAACATGCGCCCGTTACGGGCATCGTCGATGAGATCCTCGACGGGCGAGAAGGGCGATTCCATGGATGTCGAATCCGCAACCATGCTCATGCCGCCACCCCGGCATGGGCCAGCGCACGGCGCGCATATCGTGCCAGCATATCGATCTCCACGTTGACCCGCTGCCCGGCTTCGAGCGCCCCGAAGGTGGTCATCTCCTGGGTATGGGGAATGATGTTGATGTCGAAGCGGTCGTCACCGACCCCGTTCACCGTCAGCGAGATGCCGTCGAGCGCAATCGAGCCCTTGGGCGCCACATAAGGTGCCAGCCAATCGGGCATGGCGAAGACCAGCACCAGCGAATCCCCCGATGGCGTGCGGGACTTGAGCTCGATGGTGCCGTCCACATGGCCGCTGACCAGATGCCCGCCGATCTCGTCGCCGACCGTCAAGGAGCGCTCCAGGTTGATCGCCCTGCCCTCGCGCCAGTCGCCAAGCGTCGTTTTGGATAGGGTTTCCGCCGAGGCATCAATGGCGAACCAGCCCGCGCCCTTATCGACCACGGTCAGGCAGGCGCCCGAGCAGGCAATGGACGCACCGAGCGCTACGGCGTCCATGTCGAACGCTGTTTCGATGGTCAAACGCACGTCGCCGCGCTGCTCGATGCTGCGCAATTTGCCCACATCGCTGATGAGTCCGGTAAACATGGCGAGAAACTATTCCCGACGGGCGTAAGTTTCCAGCACATCCTCACCAACGGCGCTGACGGCGATGCGCTCGAAGCGTGGCGCATCAGCCACCGTCTCGAGGCCGAGACCGGCCACAGCCGCCACGCCGTCGCCGCCGATCACCGCTGTGGCGCGAAACCAGGCGATGCGATCGACCCGATCGGCTGCGATCAGGCTGGCCGCGAGACGCCCGCCGCCTTCGACGAGCAGCCGCGTGATGCCGCGCTCGGCCAGCGCTGCCAGCATCTCTCCCACCGAAACCCCGCCATCCTCTGCGGAGACGGAAATCACGTCGACACCGCAATCCGCGAAGGCGCGACGGCGCGCCGCGTCCGCGCCGTCCAATGCCACAATCCAGGTCGGCGCCTCATCGCGCTCGACGACCAGCGGGTCGGTCAGGGGCAGGCGCAAGCGGCTATCCGCCACCACGCGCACGGGCGAGCGCTCGGCCAGGCCTGGTAGCCGGCAGGTCAGGCGCGGCCGGTCGGACATGGCGGTGCGCGCACCGACCATCACCGCATCGTGCTCGGCCCGCATCAAATGCGCCCGCGCCCTGGCCAGCTCGCCGGTGATCCATTGGCTGTCGCCATTGGCTGTGGCGATGCGGCCGTCGAGGGTGCTGGCCATCTTGAGCGTCACCAACGGTCGGCCCTGCTCGCGATGCAACAGATAGCCCGCATTGAGGCCCCTTGCCTCGTCGCGGCAGACGCCCTCGATGACCTCGATGCCGGCATCGCGCAGGCGTGCCAGCCCGGCCCCGGCCACGCGCTTGTCCGGGTCGTCCATCGCCACCACGCAACGGCCGATGCGCGCTTCGATCAGGGCATCGGCACAGGGCGGGGTCTTGCCCTCATGGGCGCAAGGCTCAAGCGTGACATAGGCGGTGGCACCTGCCGCCGCCTCGCCCGCACGCCGCAAGGCCTCGGTTTCGGCGTGCGGCCTGCCACCGGCCTGGGTCCAGCCGCGCCCCAGCACCTGGCCACCCTGCACCAGCACGCAGCCGACCGCTGGATTGGGCCAGACATTGCCGAGCCCGCGCCGCGCCAATGACAGCGCGGCGGCCATGTGCCTGCGATGCTCAGTCGTCTTTGTCACGGGGCAGCCGCCCGACGAACTCCTCGAAATCCCTGGCTTCGCGGAAATTGCGATAGACCGAGGCGAAACGCACATAGGCCACGGGATCGAGACCGGAGAGCGCCTCCATCACCATTTCGCCGATCTCGGCGGAGGGGATATCGGACTCGCCCGAGCTTTCCAGCCGGCGCACGATACCGCTTACGAGGCGCTCGATGCGCTCGGGCTCCACGGGGCGCTTGCGCACGGCGATCTGGATCGAGCTCGACAGCTTTTCGCGGTCGAAGGGGGTACGCGTGCCGTCCTTCTTGACCACGGTCAGATCGCGCAGCTGCACGCGCTCGAAGGTGGTGAAGCGTGAGCCGCAGGAGGGGCAGAAGCGGCGCCGGCGGATGACCGTGTTGTCTTCGGTCGGCCGCGAGTCCTTGACCTGGGTATCGTTATCGCCGCAGAAGGGACAGCGCATGCTCTATCTATCCTGGTAAATCGGAAAGCGCCGGCAGAGCTCGCGCACTTCGCCGAGGGTGCGCGTTTCCACTTGCGCATCGCCCTCGGGACCGTTGGCGGCAAGCCCGTCCAACACGTCGCCGATCAGCTCGCCGACCTGGCGGAATTCGGCAACGCCGAAGCCGCGGCTGGTCGCCGCCGGGCTGCCGAGGCGAACGCCGGACGTCACGCTCGGCTTCTCGGGGTCGAATGGCACCGCGTTCTTGTTGCAGGTCAGCCCGGTACGCTCCAGCCCGGCCTCCACAACCTTGCCCGTCAGGCCCTTGCCGCGCAGGTCGACCAGCAGCATGTGATTGTCCGTGCCACCGGTGACGATATCGACGCCACGCGCCTTCAAGGTGCCGGCTAGCGCCTGGGCATTGGCCACCACGGCACGGGCATAGTCCGCGAAGTCGGGCTGCAGCGCTTCGCCGAAGGCCACGGCCTTGGCCGCTATGACATGCATCAGCGGCCCGCCCTGAAGACCGGGGAACATCGCCGAATCCATCTTCTTGCCAATAGTCTCGTCGTTGCTCAACACCATGCCGCCGCGAGGGCCCCGCAAGGTCTTGTGGGTGGTCGTGGTGACGACGTGAGCGTGGGGCAGCGGGCTCGGATGCAGCCCGGCCGCGACCAGGCCGGCAATATGCGCCATATCCACTTGAAGACAGGCGCCGACCGAATCGGCCACGGCACGGAAGGCGGCGAAATCGATCTCGCGCGAATAGGCCGAGGCACCGGCGATGAGCAGCGCCGGGCGATGTTCGTCGGCCAGGCGCGCCACCTCGTCCATGTCGATGCGCCCGTCCGTCTCGCGCACGCCATATTGGACCGCGTTCAGCCATTTGCCCGACATGTTCGGCTTGGCACCGTGGGTGAGATGGCCGCCGGCGGCAAGGGACATGCCCAGCACCGTGTCGCCTGGCTTGAGCAGGCCCAGCATCACGGTCTGGTTGGCCTGGGCGCCGGAATGGGGCTGCACGTTGACCCAGGCACTGTCGAACAGCTGTTTCGCACGCTCTATGGCCAGGCGCTCGGCGACGTCGACGAATTCGCAACCGCCGTAATAGCGGCGCCCCGGATAGCCTTCGGCATACTTGTTGGTCAGAACCGAGCCCTGCGCCGCCAGCACGGCCTCGCTGACGATATTCTCGGAAGCAATCAGCTCGACCTGTTCTTGCTGGCGCCGGCGCTCGCTCTCGATGGCACCGAACAGCGCCGGATCAGCATCAAGGTAGGCGGATGTGTCGAAAGCGGGTTCGCAAGCGGCGGAAGGCGATGTGCTCATCAAGACAATTCCGTTAAGAGGTCAGGACTCGTCGAACATGGCGACGCGGCGCTGATGCCGGCCACCCTCGAATTCCGTCTCAAGAAAAGCGTGCAGGCATTGCCGCGCCGTTTCCTCGTCGATGAAACGGCCACCCAGCACAAGCACGTTCGCATTGTTGTGCTGCCGGGCCAAGCGCGCAATTTCCGCCATATGGCAGTTGGCCGCCCGAATCCCTTTGAAGCGATTCGCGGTGATTTCCATGCCGATTCCCGTGCCGCAAACCAGCACGCCGCGCGCCGCCCGGCCATCCAGCAAGGCTTCGGCTAGCGCCTTGCCGTAGGTCGGATAGTCGACGGATTCGGGCGAGTTCGTGCCCAAGTCGAGCACTTGCAGGCCCGAATCGCGCAAGTCTTCGGCAAGTACGGTCTTTAACGGATAGCCCCCATGGTCGGCGGCGATGGCTATGACGTCCGGCGGGGATTCGCTTGCCACGGCAGGTCTCGCATTTTGTGGTCTGATCGCTTTTGGTTGGCCGCTGATTACCACATGTAGGGTTCGGGCACCAGATCAACGCCGGTCGCTGCGGGCCAGGAAGCAAGTTGTATTCGCAATAGCATTGTGCCCCGCTATTCTTTCCACATATCAAATTCGATAGATTCCACTCAACAACGTAAAGATTTTACAATTGACAAGGCATGCCCAGCCTGTCAGTAACGCTGAATTATGAGGTAATATTACTAGGACAGGTCAAGAATGACTACTGATGCACAGAGTAACGTATCTTCGGAGAGCGTCCTTGGGATGGCGGCGAACATTGTGTCATCCTATGTCAGCCACAATGCTTTGCCGGCAGATCAAATTCCGGAGCTGATAAAGACCGTATACACTTCCTTGAACAGCGTGCAGTCGCCCTCGGGCGAGGCAGCGGAGGAAGCACAGAAGCCTGCCGTTTCGGTGCGTCGCTCGATAACGCCCGATTACATCATTTGTCTTGAAGATGGCAAGAAGCTGAAAATACTGAAGCGCCATCTGCGCACCACCTACGGCATGTCGCCGGAAGACTATCGCGCCAAATGGAATCTTCCCGCCGACTATCCCATGGTCGCACCGAACTACGCCAAGCAGCGCTCCGAGTTCGCCAAGAAGATCGGCCTCGGCCGCAAGAAGGCGAGCGGCCGCAAGCGGCGCTCGAAGAGCTAGAGCATATATCGACCATACACGGCCATTTGATGGTCCGGATCGTCGCGCTGGGTAGGCGGGTCGCGCAGCGCGATGCGGCCGACGGCAAAAAGCACCCGGTCAAATGACCGTATATGGTCGAAATATGCTTTAGCAGCCCGTTGACGAAGTCTGCTCTGGACGCGTGTCGCTGTGTCTGATTCT
>CAYPAX010000029.1:0-40622 GCA_964408735.1 uncultured Rhodospirillaceae bacterium
TCTCCTCTGTGACGGACTCTCCTAACAGATGAGGGAGATTTCGGGGCTCAGGTCATCATCCATGGCCATAAAACCGAGTGCCAACCACCCAATGGCGTAATCCGGCTCGATATCGACAGCATATATTGCGCAGTCTCGCACAGAAAGGTGGCCTTCGGGAGTTACAGCATCATAGTAGGCGATGAGGCGAAGCCAACACTCGTAAGCGCTTAAGTTTTCTGGGCGTCTATCTCTCAGAGCGGCGATATCGGTTCGGGCGACAATTCCAGAGGCATCACCTATCGTTCCGGCGATCTTGGCGGTTATCTCATCCTGAATTTCGAACACGCTCTTGGCGCTAAGGTCGCGGTCAAACGTTTCAGCCCATAATTCAGTGCCGTTTTGGCCATCAACAAGATGGACGGAGACTCGCAGCTCGTCGGCTGCCCGACGCACGCTTCCCTCTACAACAAAGCGGGCACCGAGATCGCGGCCAACTTCACGAACATCTGCCGATTGGCCTTTGTAACGGAGCGTTGAATTTCGGGCGATAACCAGGAAGCTTGGAAAGCGCGACAGCCCGACGATCAGGTCCTCGGTAAGGCCGTTGGCGAAATAATCATCGTCTGCACCTTCCGACAGATCCTCGAACGGAAGAACCGCGATAGCAGGCCCTGTGGGCATGGCAAGCACGGGGTCATCGGTCGGTGTGCCGGCGGCGGTGACCATTTGTGGGGCTTCGACACGGATCGTCAGGCCCCACACCGCTGCGCCGATCAGGACGGCTAAACCCACGGCCAGGCCGACGACCAGCTTGGGTCGGCGCATGCGTCCCAGTGGTGTTTTCGCCGCCGGCGCGGTCTCACCCTCCGCCATCACACGGTAGGCGTGCACGGGCTCGGCAACGTTCTTGACCTCATGCTTGCCAAGGTCGGCGAAGCTCTGGTCGAGGCGTCCCCTGACAGCACCTTGGATCATGTCGGAGACGACGATAGCGCCGGGCTCGGCGAGGCCTTCGAGGCGCGCTGCCACGTTGACGCCATCGCCGTAGACTGTGCCGTCCGGCTTCTCGTGGATATCGCCCAGATGGATGCCGATGCGAAAGCGCATGCGGCGCTCTTCCGGTACGGGCTCGTTGATCTCGCCCAACCGTTCCTGGATCGCCACCGCCGCCTGCACGGCGCCCGCCGCGATCTCGAAGACCGCCAGCACGCTGTCGCCCGCGGTATCGACAATGCGGCCCTGGTTGGCCTGGACATGCTCGGCAAAGACAGCCCGCGCCGCGTCCAGCGCGTCTATGGTGCCCCGCTCGTCCGCCCCCATCAGCCGCGTATAGCCGGCGGCATCCGCCGCCAGAATAGCCGCTACCCGTTGCGTGACACCGTCATCGGCCATGGCATGCTCCCGCGAATTCCCCCCAAGCCGCCAGCCTTTGTTTTCTTTGGTTGCAGGATACGCGGTGCCGCCGCCCGGCTCAACTCAATGCATCGTCCTCGCCCGGGCAGCCGGCGGCCTGCCATTCCGCCAGCGCCTGTTCCATGGTGACGAAGGTGGCGCCGGCCTCGGCGAGGCGTTCGATGAGGCGTTCCAGCATGCGCATGCGGTGGCCGCGGCCGATGACCATGGGGTGGCAGGTATAGGTCAGCACGCCCCAATCGGCGTGGTCGCGCATGTAGAGGAAATCCTCGACCCAGTTTTCCAGCACGGCGTTGGCGTTCATCAGGCCCGGCAGGATGGCGCCCTCGGTGCGCACGAACTCGAAATGCGGGTAGTCGTCGAGGGTCCAGCTCACGGGCATCTCGACCAGCGCCGTCTCGGGCCCGAAACGACTGGCCTCGTCGTGCTCGATGACATCGCCTTGGCGGGCGTAATAGGGCAGGCAGTCGTGGCCCATCATGCTGCTCTCATAGGCGAAGCCGTTGGCCAGCAGCAGCGAGACCGTGTCCGGCGACAGGTCCCAGGACGGCGAGCGATAGCCGCGCGGGGCCTTGCCGCAAAGCGCCTCGATGGCCGCGTTGGCGCGCTGTAGGCCGGCTTCTTCCGTCTCACGGCCGAGGCGCGCCGGCGGCACGTGGGTCCAGCCGTGATTGCCGATCTCCTGGCCGGCGGCGACGATCGCCTCGCAGGCTTGCGGATAGGTCTCGATGGTGATGCCGGGAATGAACCAGGTCGCCGATATGCCGTGACGGCGCAGCAATTCCAGGATGCGCTGGGTGCCGACGACCCCGAACTCGCCGCGCGAGATCGGCGTCGGCGTGGTCAGGCCGCGGGCGATCCAGCCCGACAGGGCGTCGAAATCGAAACTCAGGCAGACCAGGTGACGGGACATGAGCTGGCCTCAGCGCCGCGGCGGCCTGACCAGCAGGCCGACGATGGTGTCCTCGCCAAGGGTCTTGCAGGCTTCCAGGCGGTGCAGGCCTTCGACGAGCACCAGCCGGCCGTCGCCTTCGCGCACCAGGATGGGGGTCTTCTGGCCTTCGTCGAGCATGCTCTCGGCAATTTCCTCGACCTTGGCCGCATCCAGCGTCTTGCGCTTGGCGGTCGGCACGTAGATCTGGCCGATGTCGAGAATTTGGTCTTCCAATCTGCGGATCCTCGGCTTGGTGCTAGAACGGAATCCAGCTTTCCTCTGGCGTATAGTGCAGATAGCCGATATTGGCGCCTGCGCGCAGGCCCACGCCGGTGCGGATCGGCGCCAGCACGATATGGCCGCTGCGCTGGTAGTTCACGCCGACGCCGGCGACGAAATAGAACGAGCCGTCGACGCCGGGAAAGCGCTGATAGATGGCGCCGGTGTCGGCGAGGCCGTAGATCAACACGAAGACCTTGGAGGCGTTGGCACCGGCATCGAAGCCCACCGACGGTCCTTGCCAGTAGACGTCGCGGGTGCCCCCCGCCTTCGCATGCAACACGCCCTCGCCATAACGCAGGCCGACGCCGATGGCGCCGCTGATCTCTTCGCCCGCAATGTAGGCATTGGGCCGGCCCTGGTCGTTGAAGACGTGCTCCACAGCCTTGGCGAGCCCATCCGTGGTCTCGCCGAAGAAACCCGTCGCCTTGGCCAGGATCTCGTCGCGGCCGTAGGAATTCTCTGCGGTTTGCGGCGGCGGCGGCGCGCCGCTGGCGCGCGCCGTGTTCTCGCTGCGGGTCTGGTTGGCGCAGGCGCCGAGCACCAGCATTGCGATGCCCAGCGCGATCGCGGTCGCTTGTCGGCCTTTGACAGTCATGCTCTCCGTCCCGTTATGTGCTGGCAGTCTGCCACGGAACGGCGCCAATGCAACCTTAAGCCGGATCGCCGACCAGAAGCGGGCTGGTGGACCAATTGTCGCCGTGTGCCGCGATGCAGCTGATGCCGTCAGGCCGGGTGATGAGGATCGTCCAGGTGCCGCTTTGGGCCACGAACAACTCGTAGACCGCTTCGCCGGTATTGCCGAGGCCCAGCCCCACCGATTGTTCCTGGTAGCCCTTGGCGAGCTCGGCGATGGCAGCCTCGTGCGGCAGGCAAAGGTTGGGCTCATCGGCCTGTGCGGCCACGGTGTATGAAACCAACAAGGCGGCGGAAATCAGAGCGGTGGTCAGATGGCGTGTCATGATCGTGCTCCTCGCTACTACGGCATTCCCCATGGCAGCCAGCAGACGACAAAACGCGCGCGCGATCAGTGACGATCGTCACCATATCGGCGGTCTAGGCGCTAAGCTCTTGAAAGTATTGGTCGGAGTGAGAGGATTTGAACCTCCGGCCCCTGCCTCCCGAAGACAGTGCTCTACCAGGCTGAGCTACACTCCGACCGGGCCCGTATTTGGCGGGGCGGGCGGTTATATAACGCTTGCGCAAGCCTGGGGCAAGGGTCAGTAGGCGCGCTCGACGGCAAAATCCGCGGCATCCAGGAGGGCGCTGCGATAGGCGCTGTCCGGGAAGAGATCGAGTGCCGCACGCGCGCGCTCGGCATAATCCCTGGCCCGTGATAGCGTATCGGTCACGGCATTATGCTTATCGAGCAATTCGATAGCTTGCGTCAGATCGCTATCGCGGTGGCCGCCATCCTCCAGCGTGCGGCGCCAGAAGGCGTGTTCGCGCTCGTCGCCTCGGGCAAAGGCGAGCACCACCGGCAGGGTGATCTTGCCTTCGCGGAAATCGTCACCCACTGTCTTGCCCAGGGTCGCCTCGGCGGCGGTGTAGTCGAGCGCGTCGTCGACCAGCTGAAAACTGATGCCGAGCGCTTCGCCATATTCGTACAGAGCCTTGCGCTGTTCGGCCGGGCGCTCGGATACCACGGCGCCGATCTCGGCGGCGGCGGCGAACAGGCGCGCGGTCTTGGCGGTGATGACGGCGAGGTAGTCGGCCTCGCTGGTGCCGGTGTCGTTGCTGGTCAAGAGCTGCATCACCTCGCCTTCGGCGATCACGGCGCTGGCACCGGAGAGGATGGCCAGCACGTCGAGCGAGCCGTCCTCGACCATAAGCTGGAAGGCGCGGCTGAACAGGAAATCGCCGACCAGCACGCTGGCCTCGTTGCCCCAGATGGCGTTGGCCGTGGCGGTGCCGCGGCGCAAATCGCTGGCATCGACCACATCGTCGTGCAGCAGGGTGGCGGTGTGGATGAACTCGACGCAGGCGGCGAGTGCCTGGTGGCGCTCGCCCTCATAGCCGCAAAGGCGCGAGGCGAGCAGGGTGACGATGGGGCGCAGGCGCTTGCCGCCCGAGGCGGTAATATGGCCGGCCAGGCGCGGGATCAGGGAAACCGGGCTTTGCATGCGCTCGACGATGACCCGGTTGACCGCAGTCAGGTCGTCGCCGACAAGCGCCTGCATGGCGGCAAGCCGATCCACCGCCTGGGCTGCGTAGGTGTCGTCCTGATGCTCGATACCGACGGCTAGCGCCACGGCTGATATCCCCTCTGCGGCTGCCGGCCGTGGTCGCCGCTTGACGCCCGCCGCGGCGCCCCGGAGCATAGAAGCGCCGCGCCTTGGCGGTCAAGCGCCGCTATGGCGATGGGAAGGAACAGTGAAAGAGCTTCTGCGAACCAGTGATATGGTCAGATTGTCGTGGATCTGCGCTTTGCTCGACGATTCTGACACCGAATATGTGGTCTTCGACAACAACGTAAGCGTTCTCGAAGGCTCCGCTGTTGCCATCCAGCGCCGCATCATGGTGCTGGACGAGGAATGGCCGCGAGCACGACGGATGCTGGAAGATGCTGGAGAAATCTGAAGACAAGTTGCTTGGCGGCCGGGTTACGTTGCGCCAGCCTGGGAAGGGCTATCGCTCTGCCATCGACCCTGTGCTGCTGGCGGCGGCGGCGCCGGTGCAGTCGGGGCAGGCGGTGGTGGATCTGGGTTGCGGGTCGGGTGCCGCCGCCCTGTGCCTGCTAGCGCGCGTCCCAAACTGCCATGTCATGGGTATCGACGTGCAGCCCGACATGGTGGCGTTGGCAAGGGAAAATGCGCCCGACGACAGATTCTCCGCGGTTTGCGGCGATGTCGCCGCGCTGGACCTCGGCCCGGGGCAGGAATTCGACCATGTCATCAGCAATCCGCCCTATTTGCCGCGCGAGCGGGCGGCGCCGAACAAGCTTGGCGATATGGCGACTGTCGAGACCGTGCCGCTGGCGCAGTGGATAGGCGTCGCGCTGTCGCTGCTGCGCGACAAGGGATGTCTGACGCTGATCCACCGCGCCGATCGCCTCGATGCGATTCTGGCGGCGTTGCAGGGCGAGGCGGGGGATACTGCCGTCCTGCCGCTGTGGCCGCGGGCCGATGAGCCGGCCCAGCGTGTTATCGTTTCGGCCCGTCTTGGCGTGCGCACGCCGCTCACGCTGCTGCCGGGGCTTGTCTTGCACCGCGCCGACGGCTCCTATACGGATGCGGCCGAGGCCGTGCTGCGCCACGGCAAGGGACTGGCGTTGACAGCGTCGGCAAACGAGTGAGGTGAGTGATGGGCCTTGGCTTCCTGCCCTTCGTGCCGAAACCGCCCACGGTGGCGGTGATTCGCCTTGCCGGCATGATATCGCCGACGCCGCGTGCCTTTCGCGGCAATCTCAATCTCGCTTCGCTGGCCGGGCAGATCGAGCGCGCCGGCGCCCTGCGCGGGGTGCGGGCCATCGCCTTGCAGGTGAATTCGCCAGGCGGCTCGCCGGTGCAGTCCGAGCTCATTGCCAGGCGCCTGCGGGCCGTCGCGCGCGAGGCCGATGTGCCGCTGTTCGCTTTTGTCGAAGACGTCGCCGCCTCGGGCGGCTATTGGCTGGCCTGTGCGGCGGACGAGATATTTGCCGAGCGCTCGTCGCTGATCGGCTCCATTGGTGTGGTTTCATCCGGTTTCGGCTTTAGCGAGGCCATCGAGAGGCTTGGCGTCGAGCGGCGGCTGCACGCGCAAGGCCGGCACAAGGCGATGCTCGACCCGTTCCGCCCCGAAAACGCTGACGATGTGGCGCGGCTTGAAGGCTTGCAGCAGGAGATTCACCAAGCCTTCAAGGACCATGTGCGCGACTGCCGCGGCAAGCGCCTGAAAGGCGACGACGACGTCCTGTTCGAGGGCGACGTCTGGACCGGCGAGGGTGCCCTGGCGCTCGGCCTGGTCGATGGCCTCGGCGACATGCGCACGGTGATGCGCGACCGCTTCGGCAAGAAGGTCCGCCTGCGCCTGATGGCGCCGCAAAAAGGCTGGTTCCGCCGCCGTCTCGGCACCAACCACGCCGGGCCAATGGATTTCGATTCCCAGGGCTTCGTCAGCGGCGCGTTGGCCGCCGTCGAGGAACGCGCGCTCTGGGCGCGATTCGGCCTCTGACCGGCAGTGCTGGCGGTCGGCGCCGCTATGGGCTAAGACTGCGCAAACGACGCAACAAGCGAGCGGCCCGTCATGTTCGGTTTCAGCCTGCCCAAGCTCATCTTCACGGTCCTCGTCGTGGTGGTCGTGTTCTACGGCTTCAAGGCGGTATCCCAGCTGCAGGAGCGCCGCGAGCGGCAGGTTGCCAATCGCCGCAAGTCCGGCGGCAGCGGTGCGGCGGCAAAGCCCTCGGCCGCTGTCGAGGATATGGTCGCCTGCGACGTCTGCGGCACTTTCGTGCCATCGCGCAGCGCCCGTTCCTGCGGCCGCGGCGATTGCCCTTACCCGGCCTGAGCGTGGCGCGCTTGACCGGCCCTGCCGGCGGTCCTATGGTCCGCCCGCGCCGTATCCTCACAGCCCTCTGACCTCCCCGAGATGGCCGCTTCCGACAGGCATCCGCCGAGCTTCCAGAGCTTGATTTTGACGCTTCAGTCCTATTGGGCCGAGCGTGGCTGCGTGCTGTTGCAGCCCTACGACATGATGGTCGGTGCCGGCACCTTCCATCCGGCGACGCTGTTGCGCAGCCTGGGGCCGAAGCCGTGGAACGCGGCCTATGTGCAGCCCTCGCGGCGGCCCACCGACGGGCGCTACGGCGAGAACCCCAACCGGCTGCAGCATTACTACCAGTTCCAGGTCATCCTCAAGCCCTCGCCGGACGACATCCAGGCGCGCTATTTGGAAAGCCTCAAGGCGCTCGGTATCGACGCCGCCCGCCACGACATCCGCTTCGTCGAGGACGATTGGGAGAGCCCGACGCTGGGCGCCTGGGGACTCGGCTGGGAGGTCTGGTGCGATGGCATGGAAGTCTCGCAGTTCACCTATTTCCAGCAGGTCGGCGGCATCGACTGCGCGCCGGTCTCGGGCGAGCTGACCTATGGCCTGGAGCGGCTGGCGATGTACGTCCAGGGCATCGAGAACGTCTACGACCTCGACTGGAACGGCGCCGGGGTCAGCTATGGCGACGTCTTCCTGGAGAACGAGAAGCAATATTCGAAGCAGAACTTCACGGTTGCCGACGTCGATATTCTGTTCCGCCATTTCTCGGATGCCGAGGCCGAGTGCGAGGCGCTGCTGGCCCAGGATTTGCCGTTGCCGGCCTATGACCAGTGCATCGCCGCCAGCCACCTCTTCAACATGCTCGATGCGCGTGGCGTCATCAGCGTGACCGAGCGCGCCGCCTATATCGGGCGGGTGCGGGCGCTGGCCAAGCGCTGCTGCGAGGAATGGCTTGCCATCGAGGGCGACGGGGATGGCTGAGCTGCTGCTGGAGATATTCTCCGAAGAGATACCGGCGCGCATGCAGGGCCCGGCGGCGGCGCAATTGCGCAAAGCGGTGGCCGAGTTGACCGGGACCGAGGATGTTCGCACTTTCGTGACACCACGGCGACTGGTCGCTGTCGCCGATGGCCTGCCGACGGTGCAGCCCGATGTGACCGAGGAGCGGCGTGGGCCGCGCGTCGGTGCGCCGGAGAAGGCGACGCAGGGATTTCTGCGCTCGGTCGGCTTCGAGTCGCTCGACCAGTGCGAACAGCGCGAGGACAAGAAAGGCACCTTCTATTACGCGGTCATGCACCAGAAGGGACGGCCGACGGCGGAGGTGTTGGCCGAGGAGATTCCGCAGCTCGTCGCCGGCTTCTCCTGGCCCAAGTCCATGCGTTGGGGGGGTGGCGCTCAGCGGTGGGTGCGCCCGCTGCATAGCGTGCTGTGCCTTTTCGACGGTGCCGTGGTGCCGGGCAGCCTGGCGCTTGGCGGGTCGGCCGGTGATGTCGCCTTTTGCGGCGAGACTCGCGGCCATCGTTGGCTGGCGCCGGAAACCATAGTGGTGCGATCATTCGACGACTATCGCAGCAAGCTGACATCGGCCAAGGTCATGCTCGATGCCGAGGAACGGCGACAGAGCATTCTCGACCAGGCGGAGGCGCTGGCGGCACGGGCCAAGCTGACCTTGGAGCGCGACGACGCGCTGTTGGCCGAGGTCGGCGGGCTCGTCGAGTGGCCGGTTTGCCTGCTCGGCACCTTCGACGAGGCTTTCCTCGACGTGCCGCCCGAGGTGCTGATCATCTCGATGAAAAGCCATCAGAAGTATTTCCCGTTGCGCGACGGCGACGGCAAGCTCGCCAACCGCTTCGTCGTGGTCACCAACATGGAGGCCGACGACGGCGGCGCGGCGATTTGCGCCGGCAACGAGCGTGTCTTGCGGGCGCGCCTTCACGATGCCCGCTTCTTCTGGGAGCAGGACCGCAAGCGCAGCCTGGAGAGCCGCATCGACGGCCTCGAAGGCATGGTCTTCCACGCCAGGCTTGGCAGCCTCGGCGCCAAGGTGACGCGGCTCGAAGGTCTGGTGCCGGCCCTGGCCGAGGTCGTGCCGGGCGCCGATGCCGCCTTGGCCGTTCGCGCGGCCAATCTGTGCAAGACCGATCTGCTCAGCGGCATGGTCGGCGAGTTCGCCTCGCTGCAAGGCATCATGGGCCGCTACTACGCCCACAATGATGGCGAGGACGCCGCCGTTGCAGACGCCATCGCCGAGCACTATTCGCCGGCCGGGCCGTCGGATCGCTGCCCCAGTGCGCCGATTTCCGTGGCGCTGGCCCTCGCCGACCGCATCGATACGCTGGCCGGGTTCTTCCTCATCGACGAGCGCCCCACCGGCTCGAAGGATCCCTTCGCCCTGCGCCGCGCCGCACTTGGCGTGATACGTCTGATCCTGGACAACGGCCTGCGCTTGCCGTTACGGCCGTTGTTCGAGCGCGCGGTGGAGGCTTACGGGCAGGACGGTGACGCGGTTGAGGTCGCCGAATCCATCCTTGCCTTCTTTGCCGACCGCTTGCGCGTGCACATGCGCGAGCAGGGCCTGCGCCACGATGTGGTGAGTGCCGTCCTGGCGGTCGCCGACGACGATGACCTGGTGCGCCTTGTGGCCCGCGCCGACGCCTTGCGCGGCTTCCTCGAAAGCGACGACGGCGCCAATCTGCTGACCGCCTTTCGTCGTGCCGCGAACATCGTCCGCATCGAAGAGAAGCGCGACGGCGCGAGCCATGGCGGGGCAGTCGACGAAGCGGTTCTGGCGCAGGACGAAGAGCGGGCACTCCACGCCAAGCTCGGCGAGGCTGGAGAGGCCATCGCCGCCGCCTTGTCGAAAGAGGATTTCGCCGCCGCCATGGCGGCGCTGGCGGCATTGCGGGCGCCCGTCGACGATTTCTTCGATGCCGTCACGGTCAATGCCGAGGAAGCGAAATTGCGCCGGAACCGCCTGCGCCTGTTGTCGGGCATCGGAGCGGCGCTCGCCACCGTTGCGGATTTCACCCAGATCGAGGGCTGAGGAGCACGATGAGCAAGTGGGTCTATGGATTTGGCGGCGGCTCGGCCGAGGGCAGCGCCGAAATGCGCGAGCTGCTCGGCGGCAAGGGCGCGAACCTTGCCGAGATGAGCAATCTCGGCCTGCCTGTACCGCCAGGCTTCACCATCACCACTGAGGCATGCAACAGCTACTATGATAATGACCGCTCCTACCCGGACGGGCTGGAAGCGGCCGTTGCCGAGGCGCTGACCGGCGTGGAGACGGAGACCGGGGTGCGTTTCGGCGATTCCGCAGAGCCGCTGCTGCTCTCGGTTCGCTCGGGCAGCCGTGCGTCAATGCCGGGCATGATGGACACGGTGCTCAATCTCGGCCTGAACGACGAGACCGTTGCCGGCCTGGCGCAGGCCAGCGGCGACGCCCGCTTCGCCTATGACAGCTATCGCCGCTTCATCCAGATGTATGGCGATGTGGTGCTCGGCGTGCCGCACCACAATTTCGAAGACATTCTCGAGGTCTACAAGGAGGACCACGGCCACACCCTCGATACCGACCTGGCGGCCGAGGATTGGCAGGCCGTGACCAGGGCCTTCAAGGACAAGGTCGCGTCCGAGCTCGGGCAAGCTTTCCCGCAAGACCCCAAGGATCAGCTGTGGGGCGCCATCGGGGCGGTGTTCGGCAGTTGGATGAACCAGCGCGCCATTACCTATCGCCGTTTGCACGACCTTCCGGCCCATTGGGGCACGGCCGTCAATATCCAGAGCATGGTGTTCGGCAATATGGGCGACGACTGCGCCACCGGCGTCGCCTTCACCCGCAACCCCTCCACCGGCGAGAACGCGGTGTTCGGCGAGTATCTGGTCAATGCCCAGGGCGAGGACGTGGTGGCCGGCATCCGCACCCCGCAGCCCCTGACCACCGCTGCCGCAGCCGGCAATGGCGGCGTGGCCATGGAGCAGGCCATGCCCGACGTCTACGCCGAGCTCAACGCGGTCTTCCGGCGCCTGGAAACCCATTATGCCGACATGCAGGACATAGAGTTCACGGTCCAGAAGGGCCGCCTCTACATGCTACAAACACGGGCCGGCAAGCGCACGGCGGCGGCGGCGCTGAAGATCGCCGTGGAGATGGCCGAAGAGGGGGTGATCGACAAGACCCAGGCTATCGGCCGCGTCGACCCCGGCGCCTTGGAGCAGCTCTTGCACCCCACCCTCGATCCCGACGCGCCGCGCAATGTGCTGACCCGCGGGCTTGCGGCCTCGCCAGGCGCTGCCTGCGGCGTGGTGGTGTTCAATTCGGACGAGGCCGAGCACCGCGCCCGAGGCGGGGAGGACGTGATTCTGGTTCGCCTCGAGACCAGCCCGGAGGATATTCACGGCATGCACGCGGCACAGGGCATCCTCACCGCCCGCGGCGGCATGACCAGCCATGCGGCCGTTGTCGCCCGCGGCATGGGGCGCCCCTGCGTATCCGGTGCCGGCGAGCTGACTATCGATTACAAGGCGGAAACTTTCACCGCCGGCTCCGCGACCGTCAAGGCGGGCGAGGTGATCACCATCGACGGCTCCACCGGCGAGGTGATGCTGGGCCGGGTGCCGACCATCGAGCCCAAGCTGGGCGACGAGTTTTCGACATTGATGTCGTGGGTAGACGACGCACGGGCCCTGAACGTACGTGCCAATGCCGAGACGCCGGAAGATGCTCGCACCGCGCGCGCCTTCGGCGCCGAGGGCATCGGGCTCTGCCGTACCGAGCACATGTTCTTCGACGACACCCGCATCATCGCCATTCGCCGCATGATCATGGCCGAGAGCGAGCAGGAGCGGCGGGCGGCCCTGGCCGATATCCTGCCCATGCAGAAAGCGGATTTCGTCGAGCTGTTCCGCATCATGGCCGGCTTGCCGGTGACGGTCAGGCTGCTCGATCCGCCGCTGCATGAATTCCTGCCTCGCGCCGACGATGAAGTGGCGGAGATGGCACGTGCGACGGGCCGCAGCGAGGACGAGGTGCGCGGCCGTGCGAGCCAGTTGCACGAGCTCAATCCCATGCTGGGGCATCGCGGCTGTCGTTTGGGCCTGAGCTATCCCGAGGTCTACGAGATGCAGGCCCGAGCCATTTTCGAGGCGGCTCTCGAAGCCGGTGCCGAGAATGGCGAGGCGGTGGTGCCCGAGGTCATGATCCCCTTGGCTGCGACCAGGCGCGAGCTCGATATCCTCAAGGCCCGCATCGTTGCCGTGGCCGACGAGGTGGCGAAGACCAGCGGTCGGGAGTTGAACTATCTCGTCGGCACCATGATCGAGCTGCCGCGGGCCTGCCTGCGGGCGGGCGAGATTGCCGAGACGGCCGAGTTCTTCAGTTTCGGCACCAATGATCTGACCCAGACCACGTTCGGCATCAGCCGCGACGACTCGGCCCAGTTCCTCGCCACCTATCAGGAACTCGGTGTGCTCAGCCACGACCCCTTCGTCACCATCGACCAGGATGGCGTCGGCGAACTGGTGCGCATCGCGGCCGAGCGCGGCCGAGCGACGCGCGAGTCCATCAAGCTCGGCATTTGCGGCGAACACGGCGGCGATCCGGCCTCGGTCGTGTTCTGCCACCAGGCCGGCCTCGACTATGTTTCCTGCTCGCCCTATCGTGTGCCCGTGGCGCGCCTGGCTGCCGCGCAGGCGGCGATAGCGGAGCCACGTGACTGAAGGGGAATGAGATGCGCCGAGCCGTAAGCCTGTTTCTGTCACTGTGGATGCTCGCAGGCGTGGCCACCACGGTATCTGCGGCAAGCGTCGAGGAAGAGCTTGGCCCGGAACTGATGGCGATCGCCGACGAGATTACGGCGAAGCTGATCTACGGCATTCGATATGAGGGCCTGAAGGGCGAGCGGGTGCCTGCGATAGCGCGCGCCTGGGGCGACTATTACATCCAACAGGGCCTGATCGATAAGCGCCAGGCCTCGATGATGCAGATCTATGCCTCGCGGGCCGCCACCCTATACCAGCAGGGTGTGCCCCACGTGACCTATGCCGAGCGCATGGCGGCGGAGAAAACGCGCTAGGCCAGCGCCGCGTGGCGGAAGCAGGTGGTGACGTGATCGTTCACCATGCCGATCGACTGCATATAGGCGTAGACGATCGTCGGGCCGACGAAGCGGAAACCACGCGTCTTGAGGTCTTTCGAGATCGTCTCCGATAGCGGCGTGCTGGCGGGGACCTCACTGAGATCGCGCCAACGGTTTTGCAGAGGTGCACCATCGACGAAATCCCAGAGATAGCCGTCGAGACCGCCCCGTTCCTCGCGCAAGGCGAGGGTGGCGCGAGCGTTGCCGATGGTGGCGTCGATCTTGAGACGGTTGCGCACGATACCGGCGTCGGCCAGCAGGCGGGCGCGATCGCTCTCGCCGTAGCGCGCGATAGCCTCGGCGTCGAAAGTGTCGAAGGCGGCGCGGTAGTTGTCGCGTTTGCGCAGTATGGTCAGCCAGCTCAGGCCCGCTTGCGCGCCCTCCAGGATAAGCATCTCGAACAGGCGCCGCTCGTCATGCAGCGGCACGCCCCATTCCTGGTCGTGATAGGCGGCATAGTCGGCATCGCCCGTCGCCCAGCCGCAGCGCCTCGGCTCGCTCAATAGCGCGCCCAATCCGGCTTGACCGGGGTCAGGCGCGCCTCATCGGCAACCAGGGGCTCGCCGGAATCGGAAGCTTTCTCGACATATTCCAGGCGCAGCATCGCCATGCCCTTGCCGTCGTGGCTGGAGCGCATGCTGCCGACATCGACCGCGCCGAGGCGAATCGGGGTTTCCGGTGCGGGAGCCGGCCCGTCGATGTCGACGGGCATCAGGCGGCGGCGGATGGTGCCGCGGTGCTTCTGCCGCGCGGTGTTCTCCTGGCCGACGTAGCAGCCCTTGTCGAAATCGACGCCGTTGAGCTCCTCGAAATTGCTTTCCAGCAGGAAGGCCTTGTCCACGATCATGTCGCGGCTGCCGTCCGGCACGCCGAGGGACAGGCGCAATGCATCGAAGGCCTCGGCGCCCGAGCGGCGATAGCCTGCGGCCACAAGCACCTTGTCCATATCTGCAGGAGGCAGCACTGCCCGCCAGCCAAGCTCGGCCAGGCGCGGATCGGCGTAGAGAGCGCCCTCGCTTTGATCCAGCCTGGGCGCCGAGCGCGCGCCGGGCAAAGCCACCACCTGAAAGCGCTCGGACGCGTCGCTGATCGTCACCTTGGCGCGCAAGCGATAGATGTTGAGGCGGCGCATTAGGTCGAGCAGGCGCTCGCGCTCACAGTCGAGCGCCAAGCCGTCGCCGAGTGGGAAGACGAAAAAATCGTGCAGGTACTTGCCTTGCGGGTTCAGCAGCGCGGCATAGACTGCGGTCTTGCCCTTTGCCTTGGTGACGTCGTTCGACACCAGGTCCTGGAGGAAGTCGCAGGCCTCTGCGCCCTGCAGCAGCACGACGCCGCGATCTTCGAGGACGATATAGGCCTCGTCGCCGGTCATATTCATTCAGCCATCTCCAGTGAAAATACTTAAGGGTCGCGGGCGGGCGGCGCAAGTCCGCGGGCGGCTTGGCAAGCGGTGGTGCGCGGTCGTATAACCTCGCCATGCTTGTCTCCTTCATCGACGAGTCGATCCCCTATGACGGCCACACCCCACAAAGCCAGCCTCTGGGCGGCGGCGAAAAGATCGTGGTGGGTCTGGCGTCGGCTCTGGCGCGCGCGGGCCATACCGTGCGTGTCTTCAATGGCTGTAAGTTTCCCATCGTCGTGGACGGCGTCAGCTGGCAGCCGCTCGACGATTGCCGGGCGGCGCAGACCGATTGGCTTATCGTGCACAAGGATCCGCGCATGCTGGGCCGCATTGCCGATGCCAAGATGCGGGCGCTGCTGCTGTCCGGCTCTGCCGAGGTGCTTGGCGACGTGCGCCTGGAGGCGCTGATCAAGGAGTTCGAGGCCGCCTTGCTCTTTTTCGGCATGGCCCACAGCTTCTCCTTGCCCGCCTCGCTGCAATCGATGGCCTCGGCGACCCTGCGCTTTGGGGTCTCGGCGCTATACCGCAAGGCCGGGCCGATGGTGCCGGTCAACCCGCCGCGGGCCTTGGTCACGACCCATCCCGGCCGCGGTCTCGACTGGCTGCTCGATATCTGGTGCGACAAGATATTCCCCGAGGTTCCCTGGGCCGAGCTGCACATTTATTCCGCCGTGCTCGAGCGCGGCGCACTCGGCGCCACGATCCCGGAACGCCTGGTGCCGGTGCTCGAAAAGGCCCGGGCAGCCGAGGCCCAAGGCGTGCGGCTCAAGCGGCCGCTCGGCGATGATGAAATGACCGAAGTCTATCGCCAGGCGCGCGCGCATCTCTATCCGGGCAGCGAGCGTGACATGCTGTGCAGCACGCTTGCCGAATCGCAATCGGTCGGCCTGCCCTGTGTGGCCCGTCCCCTGGGCGCCACCAAGGAGCGCATGCGCGACGGCGAGAGCGGCTATCTGGCTGCCGACGACGAGGCCTTTGCCGCCGCGACAAAGGCGCTTTTGTTGGATACCGACGTCTTTAACGGCTACAGCGAGCAGGCAAGGTCGCGCCAGGAGGATGAGGGCTGGGAGCATGCTGCCAGCCAGTTGACGCGGATCATGATGTGAACATCCTTTTCATCACCTCGACCCGCATTGGCGATGCCGTGCTGTCATGTGGCTTGCTTGCCGCCTTGATCGACAAATATGCGGATGCGCGCATAACGGTGGCTTGTGGGCCCGCGGCGGCGGGGGTGTTCGAGGCGGTGCCGCAAGTCGAGCGGGTTCTCGCCCTCGGCAAGCGTCGCTGGGCGGGACATTGGCGCTCGCTGTGGCGCGCCTGCGCCGGCAGGCGCTGGGACCTGCTGGTGGATCTGCGCAATTCGGTCATGCCGTTCCTGTTGTGGGCGGGGCGCAAGCGGGTCTTGCGCAGCCGGCCCGACGGCCGCCATCAGGTCGAGCGCCTGGCAGAGGTGTTGGGCTTGGAACCGCCGCCGGCACCGCGCATGTGGATCGGCGAGAGCCATTATGAGGCGGCGCAGCGGCATCTGGGCGATGCCAGGCCCTTGCTGGCGCTGGGACCGACGGCGAACTGGCGCGGCAAGGAGTGGCCGGCGGAGAGCTTCAAGACCTTGGCGCAGCGCCTGACCGGGCCGTCCGGCCCGCTCGCCGGAGCGCGAATTGTCTTGCTTGGCGGCCCGGGCGAGGAAGCCATTGCCACCAAGGTAGCGGCGGAAGGCGCCATCGATCTGGTTGGCCAGCTGGAAATCTTGACCGCCGCTGCCGTGATCGCGCGCTGCGATCTCTATGTCGGCAATGATTCCGGCCTGATGCACATCGCCGCCGCGACCGGTGTTCCGACCCTCGGCCTGTTCGGCCCCAGCCGCGACGAGCACTATGCGCCCTGGGGGCCGCGCAGCGCGGTCATTCGAACCCCCGAGACCTTCGAGGCGCTGATCGCCGCGCCGGATTACGATCACCGCACCACCGAAAGCCTGATGGGTTCGCTGAGCGTCGATGCCGTGGAGGCGTCGGCGCTGTCGCTTTGGCAGCGCTGTCGGGTCGCGGAGCCGTGAGCGGAGAGGCGCCGCGCCTTTCGGCCGTGGTGGTGGCCCATGACGAGGCGCACCAGCTTGCCGCCTGTCTGGAATGCCTGCGGCCGGCCGATGACATCGTTGTCGTGCTCGACCGCTGCAGCGATGACTCCAAAGCCATTGCGGAGCGCTTCGCGGAAACCGTGATCGAGGGCGCCTGGCCGATCGAGGGCGACAGGCGCAATATCGGCCTCGAAGCCGCCAAGGGCGACTGGCTTCTCGAAGTGGATGCGGACGAGCGCGTGCCCGAGGCCCTGTTCAGCGAAATCCGTGAGGTCATCGAGACGGCAGCGCCCGGCTACTTCCTCATCCCCTTCGACAACTACATCGGTGACCGCCTGGTGCGCCACGGCTGGGGCGGCTCGTGGGGCGTCGGCGCGGCACCGCGCCTGTCGAGCCGCGGGGCCAAGCGCTGGGGCGCCCAAAGGGTCCACCCCAGCCTCGAGCTGCAAGGCCCGAAACGCTGGCTGACAACGCCCATCGATCACTATGTCGACCGCGACCTGAACGACATGATCGAGCGCCTCAAGCGCTATACGGACGCCAGCGCGGCCGATCTCAGGGCAAGTGGCCGGCCACTGCCGCCAACATGGTGGATTCTGCGCCGCAGCGTCGGGCGACTGTTCAAATGCTACGTCATGCGCAAGGGCTATCGGGAGGGCGGGTATGGCTTGCTGATAGCGGTCATGGCGGCGCTCTATCCCCTGCTGTCGCACATCAAGGCATCCCTGGAGAGCGACGAGGACGCGCCGTCGTGAGGCTGATGCAGACCATGGCCGGGGCGCGCCACGGGGGCGCCGAAGCCTTTTTCGAGCGCCTGGCCTGTGCCTTGGCGCGGCGCGGTATCGACCAGACCGCGGTGATCCGGCCCGAGCCCGCGCGCGAGGCCACCTTGGCGGGCGATGGCGTGGCCTTCGAGACATTGCCGTTCGGCGGCTATTTCGACTTTGCCACGGCACCGGGCCTGCGGCGGCTGATCGAAGCACAGCGGCCCGATGTGGTCTTGAGCTGGATGAACCGCGCCACCCGTGCCACACGCCGGGCGCGGCAGCGGTGCAAGGCGCCCGTCGTCCATGTGGCCAGGCTCGGCGGCTATTACGATATCGCCTATTACAAAGGCTGCGACCATTTGGTCGGCAACACGCCTGACATCGTCGACTATCTGGTGCGCGAGGGCTGGCCGGCAGAGCGCGCGCATTACCTGCCCAATTTCGTCGATGCGGGCAGTCTGCCCGCCATCCCGCGCGAGACCTTGGATACGCCGCGCAATGCCCCTCTTATCGTCGCCATGGGCCGGCTGCACGAAAACAAGGGCTTCGACGTGCTGCTCAAGGCCTTGGCGGACTTGCCGGAGCATTATCTCTGGCTGGCAGGCGAGGGGCCCTTGCGCAAGGCGCTGGAGAGCCAGGCCGCAGAGGCGGGCATTGCGGCCCGCGTGCGCTTTCTCGGTTGGCGTGACGATGTGGCCGCCTTGCTGGCGGCGGCGGATGTCTTCGTCTGCTCTTCGCGCATCGAGCCGCTCGGCAATGTCGTCATCGAGGCCTGGGCGCATGAGGTGCCGGTGGTCTCATGCGCCGCCGAAGGGCCGTTGCAACTGATCGACCCCGACAACAATGGCCTGTTGGTGCCGAAGGAAGATGCGCCGACCCTGGCAACCGCCATCCGCAGTGCCGGCGAGCCAGGCTTGGCGGCTCATCTCAAAGCTGCCGGAAGAGCCAGCTACGACGACTCCTTTACCGAGGAGGCAGTCGTCTCTCGCTATCTCGAATTCCTGGAGCGTATTGCCTGATGTGCGGCATTGCCGGAATTTGCACCGCCGAAGGCGCACCAGATAGCGCCATGCTCGATGCCATGGCTGAAGCACTTGCCCATCGTGGGCCCGACGGCAGCGGGCGCCACGTCTCGGGCTCGATCGGCATGGTTCACACGCGCCTGGCCATTGTCGATCTCGAGACGGGCGACCAGCCGATCGGCGAGTGGCAGCGGGACAGCGGCGCCGTGCTGGTCGCCAATGGCGAGATCTATAACGATCCCGATCTGCGCGACGCTTACGACGATATCGCCTTTGCCACGCGATCCGATTGCGAGCCGCCGCTGTACTTGTGGCGCCACCACGGCAGCAACTTCACCGACCATTTGCGTGGCATGTATGCCATCGCCATTCATGACCGCGAAACGGATCGGCTGATCCTCGCCCGCGATCCTTTCGGCATCAAGCCGCTCTATATTTGTGAGGGGACGTTCGGCGTTGCCTTTGCCTCCGAGCCGCAGGCGCTGCTTGCTGCCGGCCTGGTACAGCCCGCTGTCGATGAGGGCGCCAGGGACGCCTTCCTGCAATTGCAGTTCTCGACCGGGCGCCGGACCCTGTTCCGGGGCATCGATCGTGTGCTACCTGGAGAGACGCTGGAGATTTCGGGTGGCCAGGTTGTCTCGCGCCGGCGCCCTCCGGCGCTGCCCGAGGGCCGGCACAAGTTCGCCAACGAAGATGAGGCGCTGCGAGCCTTCGACGCGGCGCTGGAAGACACGGTCCGCTGCCACCGGCGCGCTGACGTGCCCTATGGCATGTTCCTCTCGGGCGGGCTGGATTCGAGTGCCGTTCTCGCCATGATGGCGCGTTTGGATTCAGGCCCGGTGCTGGCCTACACCGCCGGCTTTCCCGGCACAGGCGTTGCGGACGAGCGGGCACGTGCCGCGAAAATCGCCGCTGCCGTTGGCGCGGAACATCGGGAAATCGCGGTCACGGCAGCGGATTTCTGGGGCCTGCTGCCGCGCATCGCCGCTGCTGTCGACGATGCCTGCGCCGACTACGCCATCGTGCCGAGCTATGTGCTGGCTCAGGTGGCGGCAGAGGACGTGAAGGTGGTCCTGACGGGCGAGGGCGGCGACGAGATGCTGGCGGGCTACGGCCGTTACCGGGCGGCCCTGCGACTGCGCCTGCTTGGCGGCAAGCCCATGCGCGGGCGCGGCATATTCGATGGCCTCGGTGTCTTGCGGCAGGCGCCTCACGGGTGGAGAGATGACATTGCCGCTGCCGAAGCCATCGCCCGTCCGGGCAACAGCAGGCTACAGGCCTTGCAAGCGGGCGATATCGCCGAGTGGCTGCCGAACGATCTGCTGATCAAGCTGGATCGCTGCCTGATGGCGCATGGGCTCGAGGGACGAACGCCCTTCGTCGACGTTCGCTTTGCCGACCTCACCTTTGCCTTGCCCGATCAGCTGAAATTGCGCGGGCGCCAGGGCAAATGGCTCCTGCGCCGTTGGCTGGCCGAAGCGCTGCCGGTGGCGGAGCCTTTTGCCGACAAGCGTGGCTTCACCGTGCCTGTGGGGGATTGGATGGCCGAGCAGGCGGAACGCTTGGGCCCGCTCGTCGCGGCCCAGCCCGGGATTGCCGAGATCTGTTTGCCGGGCCGTGTGGAAACACTCTTTTCGCGCTTCGACAAGCGCCGCGCTTTCGCCGCCTGGACATTGCTGTTCTACGCGCTGTGGCACCGTGCCCATATTCTGGGACAGCCGGCCGACGGCGATGTTTTCGACTGCCTGATGGAGACGGCCTAGTGGTCCAAATCTGACATATGGGACCCATAGGATCGCCTCTGCCGTCGCTTCGCTAGAAAGGTGCGTGCCGGCGATGCCGGTCCATCGGCAAACGTGCCTGACGACGCGAGGCGGCGTCAGAGGCACCCTATGGGCGGCCGTTCACGCCCACCGGCGTCGTTGCGCGGTCCTTGCGATGGACCCGCATCGCGGCGCACCGCGCGCCTAACCGGTGGGCGCGGACGACCGTCCTATGGGTACCATATGTCAGATTTGGACCACTAGCTGGCGGCCGGAAGCAGGTGGCCGATGCGGGCTTCGATATCCGCCGGCTCTTCAAGAAATTGGCAGCCCATGCCCGCCGTTTCGAGACGCACGGCGCGCACGGACATGGCGCCGAAGCGGCCGATCGTGAGCGAGAAATTGGTGGGCTCCACCAAGGGCGTTTCGCTGCGCACGTATACGCCGCCGCGGGAGATGTTTTGGATCTTGCAGATCACTTCGGCACCTTCGAAGTGGAACGAGGCGCCCAGCAGGACGAGGCGGCGCGGGTGCTCCCGCAAGTCGGAAACATTGTCCTGCGCGGCCAGCAACCGCTCCACGACCACAGCGACCGTGTTCGTATCCTCGCGAAAGGCGATGCCGTGCTTGCCCTCGTTGCTGCGCACCAGGATTGCCTGCAAGGGCGCATTGCCGTCTATGCGGATGGCGAATTCGCCCGCGGGGCTGAACGGGCGATCGATCTCGACCAGCGCGCCACCGCGGGAAATATTGAGCACTTGGCCCTCGAACATCTCGCCGCCGGCTTCGAGCATCGCCGGTGCGAAAATGGCACTGCGGCGGTGCTGTTGCAGGTCCCGGCGTGGCGCAACCAGTGGCGAGTCGCTGCTGCCAAGCACTTTGGATTTCAAAAAAGTCATTAAGCTTGCGTCCGCTCCCCTCAGCCTGGTTCATAGTATAGCTACATTGGATATAAGGGTATTCCCTCACTTGACCAGATGGGTAAATGTGACGGTCGACACAGACTTGATTTTGGGAGACTGCCATGCGCCTGGACGGGTCTTGCAGCTGCGGCGCGGTCCGCTTCCACCTGGAGTCCGAGACCCCGTATCCGTTTAACCGCTGCTATTGCACGGTCTGCCGCAAGAGCGGTGGTGGCGGAGGATATGCCATAAATATTATGGGCTTATCCGATGATTTTGAAGTGGAGGGAGAGGAGAATGTCTCGGTTTACCGAGCCTCGGGCGAGATCGTCGAGGGCGGCGCGGAGGCTGACGGGCTGAGCTATATGCGGCGGCATTTCTGTGGCCGCTGCGGCAGCGCCCTGTGGGCATCCGATTCGCGCTGGCCCGATTGGCTCTATCCCCTGGCCTCGGCGATCGACACGCCCTTGCCGCGTCCGCCCGAATCGGAGGTTGTGCATCTGATGCTTGGCTCTGCGCCCGACTGGGCACGGCCGCATGAGAGCGCTGCCGGGGCGCGGTTCGATGGCTATCCCGAAGAAGCCATTGTCGATTGGCATCGTCAACGCGGCTTGCTCAGCGAATAGCGTTCCCCAAACGCGACGACGGCGGCCGTGGCGGCCGCCGTCGCGGGATCAGGTATGCGTGCTATCGCGCGCTACTTGATCTTGCCTTCCTTGTACATGACGTGCTTGCGCGCCACGGGATCGTATTTCTTGATCTCCATCTTGCCCGTCATGTTGCGCGGGTTCTTCTTGGTCACGTAGAAATGACCGGTTCCGGCGCTGCTGTTGAGACGGATCTTGATGGTAGCGGGCTTTGCCATGACTGCGCGCGGCGCCAGGGCGCCGCCTCCAGGTGCGATTTGCCGCGAACATAACCGTGCGCCGGGGCCTGTCAAGTCCCGCGTCGCCGGGCGATCTTGCTATGATGTGCCAAACAGCCAAAGGATGACAGGATGACCGGAAGTGCCTATGCGGGTGACATTAGCCCAAGCGAAGCCTGGGAGATGCTGACGAAGGAGCCGGCTGCGGTTCTGGTCGACGTGCGCACGCCCGCCGAATGGGGCTATGTCGGGCGTCCCGACCTCACTGGTCTTGCCAAGGAGACACAGCTCGTGCCGTGGCAGCTGGGGCCGGGCATGGGCAAGAATGCCGACTTTCTCGATGGCGTCTGCGCCTTGGCCGATAGCAACGACGCGCCGCTGCTGTTCCTCTGCCGCTCGGGCGTGCGCTCGCAGAATGCCGCAATGGCGGTCACGGCGGCCGGTTTCACGCGCTGCTACAACATAACCGGCGGTTTCGAAGGCAATAAGGACGGGAACGGCCAGCGCGGCACGCTTGAGGGCTGGAAGGTGGACGGTCTGGCATGGACGCAAGACTGATGCGCCGGCCCATCGCGGCAGCGTTATGCCTGACCCTCCTTGCTGCAAGCCACAGCGCGGCTGCCGCAATCACCTGTGCCGAGCCTCTCGGCCATCATGTCGTCGCCGAGACCTTCACCTGCCCGCTCGGCGGCGAGAGCTTCGAGGGTCTGGTATTGGGAACCCATTCGACGTTCGGCGCCCATTACGACCTTGAGCCCGTATCCTACATGCCGTTTCCCAGACCGCTGCCGGTCTGCCCCAACGGTTTCGTCATCTACAAGGAAAGCTTCTCCGAGGCTGAACTGGAAAGCGCGGCGGCAATTATCGACACCGCCGACTATCGCGCGGCCATGGAGGGCCATACCACCTACTATCTCTTTGCCTTGATGACGGACGCCATGGGCGATCTCGACGGCGAGCTGTGGGCGATATACCTCCAGGCGACCTGGCAGGCGGATCAATGCGCGCCGCAACACTACGCGGACTATGCGGCCGCTGCGCGTGCCGCGATCGAGGCCAAACAGGGCGCTGCCGACGTTGCCGGCAACTTTCGCGTTACCCTGCAATTTCTGGTAGCCAATTTGCATCGTCGGGTCGGAGATTTTGCTGCCGCCCGCGACGCTCTGGCGGCGATATCGCTCAGCGAAGACGACGTTCCCGATGCCGAGCGGCGGGAAAGCTTTCAGGCGATGCACGAGGAATTGCTGGGCTTCATCGACCAGGAAATCATGGAGCAGCGGCCGATTCTGGTAGGCGACTGAGCGGCATGCCTGCTCACTGAGGGGGACCTTTGGAAGGCCTGCTGATCATCGCCGTCGTTGTCGCCGTGGTTCTGTTCCAGGCTGGACGCCATGTGGAGCGCCGCCGCAAGCCTGAGATCCCGGAACCGGCCGCCGCTTCGAGCGATCCGCTCTACGCTATCGCCGGCAGCCTGGACCTGTTCTTCATGGGCATGGCACAGGCGGAGGACTTGCGCTCCCAGGCCGCCTTTACGGAGGGTGTGAGCTTGCTGTGCGGGTCCGATTACGAGGCCCGCAGGGTCGCCGAATACTGGCGTGGCGACAATCCGGTCATTGCCTGCATGGCGGCCGAGGCCTTGCGCCAGAGGGGCGATGGCGCCGATGAGCGTCAGCGGATTCTCCAGGCCATCGGCAATGCGCAACCCTGGCCGATGCATTTCGCGCTCGACTATCTTGCCGCTGCGGCTCCGCCCGACGAGCCGCTGGTCTGGCCGCTGCTGGTGCATCTGCGCGAGGCGTTCTACTGGCAGACCGTGCCGAGCTCCCTGTCGGCGCTGCTATCGGCGCGCATAGCCGGCGGCGAGGCCATCGATAGTGCGGAGGCGCTGGCCGATCTGCGCGGCGATGAGGTCACCGAGGTCCGCAGCCTCGTCTCCAAGCTCGAGCCGGACATTTGTGAGTCCCTCAACGAAGGACTCAAAGCCTGGCAGGCAGGGCGGATCGACACGACTTTGCTCGCCTCCGTCGGCAGTGTCTGGAAACCCGAAGACGGCAAGCGCGGCCTCGGTATCGTGTCCTATGCGGAACTCGAGAGCGCGGTCGAGACACTGGCCGAGCGTTTGACCAGCGAGCCGGCGCGCTCGCAGCTTCTGGTCGGCGAGCCGGGCGTCGGCAAGACCACCCTGGTGCGCGCCCTCGCCGACCGCCTGGGCGAGGACGGCTGGCTGATCTTCGTCGCCGGCTATACCGAGCTGGTCGCCGGGCAGATGTGGTGCGGCCAGTTCGAGGAGCGCATGCGCGCCCTCATCGAAACCTTGCGCGGTGGCCGCAAGGTGCTCTGGTTCGTGCCTGATTTCGATGCCCTGGTCTTTGCCGGACGGCACCAGAACAGTCGTGTCAGCGCCCTCGATACGTTGCTGCCCCATGTCCAGGTCGGCGATATCGCCATGATCGGCGAGCTGACGCCAGCGGCCTATGACCGCCTGGCCCAGCGTCAGCCCGCGGTATCCGCCGCGCTCACCGCCCATCGCGTGGCCCCCCTCGATGCCGCTGCCGCCAAGACCATCGCCCGCGAATGGCTCGAGGCCTGGTGCGACACCGCCGATGCGCCGGCCCTGGTCGACGAGGCCTGGGAGCTGGCGCGGCAATATGCCGGCGAGGCGGTGCCGCCGGGCAATCTGATGTCCCTGCTGACCCTTGCCCGCCAGCGTTTGGTCGCCGCCGGGGCGGGCGAGCGCCCGCGGCTCGATATCGACGTCCTGATCGAGACTTTGGCCGAGCGCAGCGGCCTGCCGCTCGGCCTGCTCGACCAGCGCCGCCATCTCGATCTCGAGTCCCTGCGCGGGCTGCTGGAGCAGCGTGTGCTGGGTCAGGCCGAGGCGGTCGATTGCCTGGTCGAGCGCGTGGCCATGATCAAGGCCGGTGTGGCGGACCCGTCGCGGCCGTCCGGCGTGTTCCTGTTCGCGGGGCCGACGGGCACCGGCAAGACCGAGCTCGCCAAGAGCCTGGCGGAATGGCTGTTCGGCTCTCCCGAGCGCATGATCCGCCTCGACATGAGCGAGTTCCAGACCCCCGACAGCCTGGTGCGCATTTTCGGTGCCGGCGAGGAGGGCGATACGGATTGCTTTATCGACCAGGTCCGCCGGCAGCCCTTTTCGGTGATCCTGCTCGACGAGTTCGAGAAGGCGCACGAGCGCATCTGGAGCCTTTTCCTGCAGGTCTTCGATGATGGCCGCATGACCGATGCGCGCGGCATCACCACGGACTTCCGCCATTGCATCATCATTCTCACGTCGAACCTCGGGGCCAAGATCGACAGCGGCCTCGGCCCGGGCTTCCGGCCCTCGGCAGGCGGCTTCGATGCCCAGATGGTCATGCGCGCGGTCACGGAGACTTTCGCCAAGGAATTCGTCAACCGGCTCGACCGGGTGGTGGTCTTCAACCCGCTCGACCGCGAGCTGATGCGCGGCATTCTGGAGCGGGAGTTGCGCGACGTCTTGCAGCGACGCGGCCTGCGCTCGCGCTCCTGGGCGGTGGAGTGGGACGAGGCGGCGCTCGATTTCCTGCTCGACCGCGGCTTCACGCCTGATCTGGGGGCGCGGCCCCTGCGGCGTGCCATAGAGCGCCACTTCCTGGCGCCGCTGGCGCTTGCCATCGTCGACCATACGGCGCCGGAGGGCGACCAGTTTCTCTTTGTCGGTGTCGACGGCGACAGCCTGGAGGTTCGTTTCGTCGATCCGGACGCACCCGACGAGACGCCTGAGCCCGAACCCGAGGCCGAGCCGGTCTGGACGCCGGCCAGCATTCTTGCCGAGCCCAATGGCAGCGCCGGGCAGTTCACCGTTCTGCGCGAGCGCTACCTGGCCCTGCGCGAGCATGTCGAGGATGTCCTCTGGCAAGGCCGCAAGGAGGCCTATTACACGGGCATGTCGGCGCCCGAGTTCTGGCACGATTCCGGCCGTCACCAGGTGCTGGACACCGTGGAATATATGGACCGGGTGGAGCAGGGGGTGCGCCGCGGCGGCTCGCTGATCGCGCGCCTGGAGGGCGGCGGGCGCAGCCGCTATCCGGCCGACCTGATCCGCCATCTTGCCCAGACGCTGTTCCTGCTGGAGACCGCACGCGAGGATCTGGCACAAAACAGACCGCATGATGCCTTCCTGCTGGTCGAAGGCGACGGCAGCGATTTCGCCCGCCGCCTCGCAGCCATGTATCGCGGCTGGGCACGCGCGCGGCGCATGCGCTGCGACGTTCTCGAAGCGGCGGACGGCAAGGATGGCTTTCGGCTGCTGCTCGCCGTCGGCGGTTATGGCGCCCACAGCCTGTTGGCCGAGGAGACAGGCATTCACGTCTTCGAGCGTCCGCGCGAGGCCAGCAACAAAGGCTCCGACCGTGACCATGTCCATGTCCGGGTGTTGGCCCAGCCGGTCGTGGAGGCGCCGGAGAAGCCGGAACGTCGCCGCGCCCAGGCCAAGGCCTGCCTCGATGCCGAAGGCGGCCGCGAACTCAGCGTCGTGCGCCGCTACCGCGAGCAGCCCTCACCGCTCGTGCGCGATGCCAGAGGCGGCTGGCGCAGCGGTCGCCTCGACCATGTCCTGGCGGGCAATTTCGACCTCTATGCCGCTGAGCCTGGATCTTAGCTGCCGTCTGCCTCGTCGGGGGTTTGCGTGGTGAGGGAGAGGGCGTGCAGGCCGGCGGCGAATTCGTCGGCGAGCAGGCCGTTGATCAGGCGCTGGCGCTCGATGCGGGATTGACCCGCAAAAGCAGCGGCCACGATGCGGACGCGAAAGTGGCTGTCGCCGCCCGGGCGCGAGCCGGCGTGGCCCGCATGCATATGCGATTCATCGACAATATCGAGCACCGCCGGCGACAGGGCTTCGCTGATCTTTTCGCGTATGGATTCGCCGATCGTCATGATCCTGTTCCTTGCCTTGTCTCGCGCCCGCAACCTCGTCATATTGGCCCTATGAAGGGCTCGAGAGCAACACGACAGCGGGGCGCGCGTTCCTGGTTCGGGGAGAGCGTGGTAACCGCGCGCGGCTGCGAATGGCCCGACTGTACGGAGATGGGCGATTATCGGGCGCCGAAGTCGCCGAATGCGTTGCGCGAATACCGCTGGTTCTGCCTCGATCACGTGCGCGAATACAACAAGGGTTGGGACTATTTCGCCGGTCTGGACGAGGATGCGATCGAGTTTATTCGCCGCCGCGACACGGTATGGCACCGGCCGACCTGGCCGCTTGGCGCGCGTATCCGCAACGGCGCGGACGATAGGCGGGATCCCTTCGGTTTCTTCGCGGATGGTGGCGAGGCGGCGGCGCCGCGCCCCGACACGCCGCGCGACAACGCCCTTGCCCAACTGGGGCTCGACAGGGATGTTACCCTGGCGGAGCTCAAAAGCCGCTATAAGGCGCTTGTCAAGCGCCACCATCCCGATGCAAATGGCGGCAGCAAGGCCTCTGAAGAACGTATCAAAAGCATCAACGAGGCCTATACCTATTTGCTCAATGCTGCCGGTGCATAGCCGGCACTCCGAACACACCAATTAGGACGGACCGAAGTATGGCCACCACTCAGGCCGCCCCCGAGGCGGCACGAAACGCCGATCGAATGCCCGACATCGAGGTGTCGGTGCGACAGACTTTCGGCATCGACACCGACATGGTCGTGCCGGGCTTTTCCGAGGCGGAAGAGCACGTGCCGGACTTTGACGACGCCTATCAGTTCGATCCCGAGACCACTCTGGCGATCCTGGCCGGCTTCGGCCATAACCGCCGGGTCATCATCCAGGGCTACCACGGCACCGGCAAGTCGACCCATATCGAGCAAGTCGCAGCGCGGCTCAACTGGCCGACGGTGCGCGTAAACCTGGACAGCCATATCAGCCGTATCGATCTGGTCGGCAAGGACGCCATCGTGCTGCGCGACGGCCATCAGATAACCGAGTTCCGCGAGGGCATCCTGCCGTGGGCGCTGCAATCGCCGACGGCGCTGGTATTCGACGAATACGATGCCGGCCGCCCGGACGTGATGTTCGTCATCCAGCGCGTGCTCGAGGTCGAGGGCAAGCTGACCCTGCTCGACCAGAACCGGGTCATCCGACCCCATCCGGGTTTCCGCCTGTTTGCCACCGCCAATACGGTCGGGCTTGGCGATACCACCGGCCTCTATCACGGCACCCAGCAGATCAACCAGGGCCAGATGGACCGCTGGAACATCGTCGCCACCCTCAACTATCTGCCGCGCGAGCAGGAATCGGGCATCGTTGCCGCCAAGGTGCCGGGCTTCGACAACGAGGAAGGGCGCAAGCGCCTGGAAGCCATGGTCGAGCTTGCCAACCTGACCCGCACGGGCTTCATCAACGGTGACATTTCCACCGTGATGTCGCCGCGCACCGTGATCACCTGGGCCGAGAATGCCGAGATTTTCGATGATTTCGCCTTCGGCTTCCGCGTCACGTTTCTCAACAAGTGCGACGAGAGCGAGCGCCCCGTGGTGGCGGAATATTATCAGCGCTGCATGGGCGAGGAGCTCAAGGAAAGCGCTGTCAATCTGTTGGTAGCCTAAGGCACGTGTCCGGGTCCGGCGAGCGCAGGTCCGAGGCGTTCAAGCGTGCGGTGGCAAGCACCGCGCGGGCCATCGCCGTGGATGGCGAGCTCGAAGTCAGCTTTGGCGCCAACGCTGCGCGGCTTGACGGCGAGCGCGCCATGCTCAGGGCGCCCTCGCGCGAGCTGAGCCCGGACGAGATCGGCGAGCTGCGCGGCGAGGCCGATGCGCTGGCGCTCCGCAAACGCCATCATGACGCTGTTGTGCACAATTCCAGGCGCCCGCCGGGGCAGGTGGCGCAGGCCATCTACGATGCTCTGGAACAAGCCCGTTGCGAAGCCATCGGCGCCCGCAGCATGCGGGGTGTCTCGGACAACCTCGATGCCGCCGTGGCCAGCCGCTGCGAGAACCTGCGCCTCGACCAGATCGTGCACAAGGACGATGCGCCGATCCACGAGGTGGTCACGCTGCTGGCGCGCGAAAAGCTCATGGGCAGCGCGCCACCGGAGAACGCGCAGCGGGTCTGCGACCTGTGGCGGCCCTGGCTGGAGGAGCGGGCGGCGGACGACTTCGAGGCCCTGGCAGGCGAATTGCGCGACCAGGCGGGCTATGCCAAGCAAATGCGCAAGCTCATCGCCCACCTCGAATTCGCCGACGAGGCCGAGAACGAGCCTTCGGCCATGGAGGGCGATCCCGGCGACGATGACGCCGAGGATGAAGACTCCGAAGCCCAGGGCGAAGGCGAGGGCTCGGATCAGCCGGTGGAGATGGAAGGCTCGGCCGGCGACGAATCCGACGATTCCGATGCCGACGACGTTGCCGAGGTCGAAGTCGAGGGCGTCGACGAAGCCAGCATGGACGGCGACGACGAGGCGCCCGCCGAAGGCGAGCCCTGGCGCCCACCCTACGACCAGTCCAACCGCCGCCTGCCGGCCTATCACGCCTATGACGAACAATTCGACGAGCTGGTCGAGGCCGGCGAGCTGTGCGAGCCCGACGAACTGACCCGCCTGCGCGGCCATCTCGACCAACAGCTCTCGAGCATGCAGGGGGTCATCACGCGCCTCGCCAATCGCCTGCAGCGGCGCCTGATGGCCAAGCAGTTGCGCTCGTGGGAGTTCGACCTCGACGAGGGCATTCTCGATACGGCGCGCCTCGCACGGGTGGTCACCAGCCCGACCTACCCGCTGTCCTACAAGCAGGAGAAGGAGACCACCTTCCGCGACACGGTGGTGACGCTGCTGATCGACAATTCCGGCTCCATGCGCGGCCGCCCCATATCGGTGGCGGCGATGAGCGCCGACATTCTGGCCCGCACCCTCGAGCGCTGTGCGGTGAAAGTCGAGATCCTCGGCTTTACCACCCGCGCCTGGAAGGGCGGTCGGGCGCGTGAAAAGTGGCTGGCGGAAGGTAAGCCGTCCAATCCCGGTCGCCTCAACGAGTTGCGCCACATCATCTACAAGGCGGCCGATACGCCCTGGCGGCGGGCGCGCAAGAATCTCGGCCTGATGCTGCGCGAAGGCCTGCTCAAGGAAAACATCGACGGCGAGGCGCTGCTCTGGGCCCACCAGCGCCTGCTGGCACGCAGCGAGCAGCGGCGCATCCTGATGGTGATCTCCGACGGCGCACCGGTCGACGATTCGACCTTGTCGGTGAATGCCGGCAACTATCTCGATCGCCATTTGCGCCAGGTCATCCAATGGATCGAGGCGGCATCGCCGGTCGAGCTGCTGGCCATCGGCATCGGCCATGACGTCACCCGCTACTATCGCCGGGCGGTTACCATCGTCGATGCCGAGCAGCTTGGCGGCGCCATGACCGACAAGCTGGCCGAGCTGTTCGACGAGGAGCCGGGCGCGGTCCAGGCCGCCTTCCACAGTGTGGCTTAAGAGCGCGCTCCTGATCGCGCTGCTGGCCTTGCCGGCGGCTGCCGAGCCCATTGAGGTTCGCTCGCAAACCATTCCTCTGACACGCGGTGTCCAGACCGAGGCGCGGCTCGACGGCCTGGTCTATCGTGGTGGTCTCGAATTGACATCGCCCGATCAACGCTTTGGCGGCTTATCTGGCCTCGTGGTGGCGGATGATGGTGCGAGCCTGCTCGCCATCAGCGATACCGGGCTGTGGCTGGAGGCGACCCTGAGCTATGACGAAGACGGCAACCTGTCGGGCCTCAGCGCGGCCGAGATCACGCCATTGCGCGCCGACAGCGGCGCTGTGCTGAGCGGCAAGCGCGATGGCGATGCCGAGGGGCTTACCGCGCTCGCCGAGGGCGGCTATCTGGTCTCCTTCGAGCGCCGCCACCGCGTGCTGCATTATGCGGCGCCCGGCGCGAACGGTGCGCCCGTCTGGATGCCGGAAGCGCTGGCGTCGGTGGATGGCAATGGCGGCCTCGAAGCCCTGACCATGTTGGGCGATGGGAGCCTGCTGGCACTCTGCGAGGACGAGTTCGTCAGCGAAGGCCGGCTGGCCGGCTGGCGCGTAGACGGCGAGACGGCCGAGGCCGTGACCTGGCCCGGCGACGGCTATTTCAAGCCCACCGCGGCCAGCGTCCTGCCGGACGGCCGCCTGCTGGTGCTGGAGCGCGGCTACAAGCCGGTCGCCGGCGCCAAGGGGCGACTGATGCTGGTCGAGAATGTTGTCGATACGGCGCTGAGCGGCCGCGAGATCGCCCGCCTCCAGCCTCCGATCCAGGTCGACAATTACGAAGGCCTGGCGAGCCTTGAGATGGCTGGCGAGACAAGGCTCTTCATACTCTCCGACGACAATTTCAACCGCCTGCAACGCACACTGCTGCTGAGCTTCGTGCTCGCAGATTGAAAGTTCACCGCCCCGGAAATGGACGGCTTCTCGGGCAATTCCGGACGCGTGTCGAAAGAGCCCTCAACGCGTTTGTTATCAGGATATTGAAGCCTCACGAGGCGATCGATCTGGCTAACACCGCATCCATGTGGATATCCGCGCTGTCCAGGACCGAGTACCCGGGATTGTGGTCATCGAACGCGAGGAAAAGATCTGTTCCTGCCAGCAGCACGGCGTCAGCACCTTGGGATTGCACCATCCTGTCACCGACGGCGAAGAACAGATCGCGCTGGGCCGGGGTGACGCGGCCGGCCACTGCCATCTCGATATAGGCTTCGTGCACCGCTTCGAGATCATCGCCTTGCGGCACCACGAACTCGGCCGATGTCACGCCACCATAAATCCGCGATTCCATGGCTAGGCGCGTGCCCAGCAAACCGACACGAGGGAGCTTTCGCCGCTCCAGCGCCTGATCAACCGCCTCGACGATGTTAACCAGCGGAAGCGGTGATATCTCGGTGAGCTCCTTGATGCAAAAATGGGCGCCGAGCGACGTCACTGCCGCTATCTCAGCGCCGGCCGCCTTGAGGTGGCCCAGAAGGGTCGCGAACAACGCTGCCTGTTCCTCATTGGCGCCAGCGCTTTGGTTGCGAACCACAGCATCAATTTGTGCGTGCGCCATGGTGAGCTCCATGGTGCGACCGGCACCCTTATGGCGGCGTATAAGGCCGCGGTAATAATAGTCAGTCGCTGCCGGCCCGATGCCGCCAATCAATCCGATATGCATGGGATTTTCCCCCGACTTTGGCGACCACAACCGCTCGACTGGTCACCCTGCACGAAGACGCTTGCCGATGCCATGTCGCAAGCAGTGGCAACGCAAACCCTATTTGCAGAAGACTCCGGACACAACTGCTTTGGCTAAAGCCGCCATAGGCTCCCACCCGCGGCACAGGTCTCGAATCCGGCGCTCATCGGACCTGTCCCTTCGTTGAGGTCGGACTTGGCCGGTGCTCTCCACGGGGCGGTGCAACACTCATAGTGAAACCTGACGTTGCCGGGCACTGCAAGCGCTGGGCGCTACGCTGCGACGGAATCCAGCCCTTAACCCACCGCCTGCCACTGCGGCATGTGCCGCACCAGGGCGCGGTAGGGCAGCAGCAGGAGCGCGGCCATGGCGAGCTTGGCGGCGTAGTCGCCGACGGCCCAGGTGACCCAGGGCAGGCCCGTGGCGGCGAAGGCGAGGGCGAAGAAGAGCAGCGTGTCGACGGCGGAGGCGATCAGCGACGAGGCCAGGGGCGCACGCCACCATTCGAGCTTTCGCATGCGGTGGAAGATCATCACGTCCAAGAGCTGCGCCACCAGGAAGGCCGAGCCGGAGGCGATGGCGATGCGCGGGGTGGCGGCGATGATCGAGAGCACGACGCCCAACAAAAAGCCGACCAGAATCACCTGGCGCGCGCGGCCCGGCCCGAAGGCCCGATTCGACAGATCCGTGACCAGAAACGCGATGGGATAGGTAAAGGCGCCCCAGGTCAGCCAGTCGTTGATGGGGAACTGGACGGCGACATTGGAGACGACGACGACGGCTATCATCGCCGCCGCTGGCAGCGCCAATTGCCGCCAAATAGGCATTATTCGGCTTGTGCGGCCGCCTTGGAGATGCGGCTCTTGAGCCGGCGGGCGAACGGGGTCAGCTCGTCAGCCTGGGCCTTGGCGAGGTAGGCATCAAGCCCGCCGCGGTGCTCCACCGTACGCAAGGTCGCGGCGGCGACGCGCATGCGCACGGTCTGCCCCAAGGCCTCGCTATACAGCGAACAGGGCTGCAGGTTGACTTGAAAGTGCCGCGGATTGCGGTTGTGCGCATGTGACACATGCATGCCGCGCAAAGCGCCGGTCCCGGACAATTGACAGCGTCGGGCCATCGTCAACCCCTACTAATGTGATACCTGAGTGCCGGCAAGGCGCCGGAGAGCGCCGTTTCTATGCTACCGTCGCCGCTGCCGTCAAGGGGGCGCGGCGCCAAGGGGATGCGAGACGGGGATGAACGATCGATTGCGGCTCTACAGCGGCTTGGTGCTGATGCTCTACGTGGTCGGACATTTGTCCAATCACGCGCTGGGCCTGGTATCGCTGGAGACGATGAACGCAGGCCTGCCGCTGACTGTCGCTCCCTGGCAAACCTGGGCGGGAACGGCGTTGCTGGCCGGGGCCGCGATCGTGCATGTGGTTACGGCCCTGTGGTCGCTCTATGCCCGCCAGACCCTGCGGCTGCCGCGCTGGCAGCTCTGGCAGACCATCCTCGGCCTGTTGGTGCCGTTGATGCTTGCCGGCCACATCTTCGGCACCCGCATGCTGGAGGAATTCCGTGCGACGGAAGTGGATTACACCTCCGAACTTGCGGTGCTCTGGGCCTTGCGCCCGGATTTCGGTGCCATGCAGGCACTGACGCTCGTCATCGTCTGGCTGCACGCTTGGCTCGGCCTGGATGGCTGGCTTCGCCTCAAGGCCTGGTACGTGACCTGGCAGGGCCTGGCGCGGGCTCTGGCGCTTCTGCTGCCCGCTTTGGCCCTGGCGGGCTATGTCGCGGCCGGCATGCAGGCGCGGCGGTTGGCGGAGACGGAGGGCTGGATCGGCGAGGTGTTCGCCGAGGGCAATGGCTCGCCCGAAGACCTGCCCTGGGTTATCGACCGGATGACCGTGACGATGCTGGTCTTTGTCGGCATATACCTGCTGGTATTCGCCGCACGCTGGCTGCGTGCGCTGGCGCAATCGCGGGCAAATCATCCAAGGCTGTACTACCAGGACAACAAGGAATACGAGATGCTGCCGGGCATGAGCGTGCTCGAGACCCTGCGCGCCGCCGGCATTGCGCATCCCTCCGTTTGCGGTGGCAATGGGCGCTGCTCGACCTGCCGGGTGCATGTCGACCGTGGCGGCGACTGGCTGCCGGCGCCGTCAACCGACGAAGCCAAGGTGCTGGAGCGCATATCGGCGCCCACCTCGGTGCGGCTTGCTTGCCAGCTTCGCCCGGATCACGATATCGCGGTCTCGCCGCTTCTGCCTGCTACCGCGACCGCCGCCGATGCCTGGCAGCGCGGCGGCACACGCCGCAGCGAAGAGCAGCCGGTGGCCGTGCTTTTCGCCGATTTGCGCGGCTTTACGCGTTTTGCCGAATCGCGCCTGCCCTTCGACGTGGTCTTCGTGCTCAATCGCTACCGCGCCAGCATGGCCGAAGCCATCGAGGAGGCGGGCGGTGAGGTCAACGAATTCGTCGGCGACGGCATCATGGCGCTGTTCGGCCTCGACGGCGATGCCGAGAGCGGCTGCCGCGACGCGGTGCGCGCGGCGCACCTGATGGGCGAGCGTCTCGACAGGCTCAACGAAATGCTGGGGGCCGAGCTGGCCGAGCCCCTGCGTATCGGCATCGGCATTCATGCCGGTGCCGCTATCGTCGGCGAGATGGGCTACGACAAGCTCTTGGGCATCACCGTGGTCGGTGATGTGGTCAATACCGCAAGCCGCCTCGAGGGCATGACCAAGGATTTCAAGGCCCGACTTGTGGTCTCCGAGGACGCTGCCCGCTTGGCCGGGCTCGATGGCGATGCCGCGCCGCGCCATGAGGTCGAGGTCAGAGGCCGCGATGCGCCCATGACCGTGCGTGTCTTCGAACCGATCGAGGGGGTGTCGTGAGCATAGAGAAGTCGAACGCGCCGGATGCCTTCACGGCCTTCGAGCGAGAAGGCTGGCGGCGCTCGATAGCCGGCTATGAGAACACGCTTGCGTCAGTGACCCGGCAGAGCGTGGACGCAACACTGGACGCGGCCGGTGTGGCGGCGGGCATGCGTGTGCTCGATGTCTGCACCGGGCCGGGGATGTTGGCGGCGGCAGCCGTGGCACGGGGCGGCGAGGCGGTCGGGCTGGATTTTTCCGACCAGGTCGTCGAACGTGCCCGGGCGGCCGTGCCGGAAGCCGAGTTCCATTGTGGCAATGCGCAGGACTTGCCGTTCCCCGACGCGGCATTCGATGCCGTCGTTTGCGGCTATGGCATCATCCATGTGCCCGATCCCGAGGCCGCCTTGCGCGAAATGCACCGCGTGTTGCGGCCAAGCGGGCGGATCGCCGTCAGTGTCTGGGAGAGCCCGTCGCCGGAGAACGCCTTCGGCATGATCTACGCCGCCATCGCCGCGCATGGCACCAGCGATGCGGCGCTTCCCCACGGGCCCGATTTCTTCCAATTCTCGGGCGATGGCGCACTGGCGGCGGCGCTCTCGGAGACCGGTTTTTCGGCCACCAGCGCGCAGTCGCTGGCGCTGACCTGGCAAGTCGGCTCGGCGGCCGAGATTCTCGCCGCCGTGCGGTCGAGCACGGTGCGGGCGCGGGCGCTGCTTGCGGCGCAAGATGCCGAGGCTGTCCAACAGATCACCACCTATCTGGAAGGGGCGATCGCCCCTATGGGAAGCCCCGGCGGGGGCTATGCCGTGCCATCGCCCGCGATACTCGGCAGTGGGGGCAAACCATGAGTGGCACCACAGAAATGCGTGCCGAGGGCGTCCACAAGGCCTTCGGCGATCACAAGGTGCTGGAGGGCATCGACCTCGATGTCGTCAGCGGTGAGGTCTTGGCGATCGTCGGCGGCTCGGGCTGTGGCAAGTCGGTGCTGCTCAACACCATGCTCGGGCTGCTCACCCTCGACGCCGGGCGCATTCTGGTCGCCGATCACGGCCAGGATGGCACGCCGTTGGTCGACCTGGCGCAGCTCAGCGACCGTGGGCTCGACAATATCCATTTTCATTGGGGCGTGGTGTTCCAGCGCAACGCCCTCTTTTCGAGCAGCGTCTTCGAAAATATTGCCTTGTGGCTGCGCGAGGTGAGGGACCTGGAGGACGGCGAGATCCTACCCATCGCGCGCTCGGTCCTGGAAGCGGTGGAACTGCCTTCGGACGACGCCTTCCTGGACTCGCAGGTTGGCGGCCTGTCCGGCGGCATGGCCAAGCGTCTGGCGGTGGCTCGCGCGCTGTCCATGGCGCCCATCGTCATCTTCTATGACGAACCCACCACTGGCCTCGATCCGACCAGCGCCTCACATATCCAGGACCTTATCCAGGCGGCACATGTTGCCAAGACGGAGAGCAAGGCGCAGCGCACCAGCATAATCGTTACCCATGACAAGGATCTGCTGAGCCGGCTCGAGCCTCGTGTGGTGCTGCTGCATGAGGGGCGGGTGGCCTTCGACGGCCCCTTCGCGGAATTTCACGATTCCGAGTCTCCGATCGTGCGCCCCTATTTCGACCTCATGCCGATGCTGCACCAACGCACGTCATACCTTTGATCGTATCGTAGCCAAGTCGAGTGCGGCATTCCGCGCCGCCTCGAGAATCCCGTCCGACAGCGCTTCGTCGCCGACGGCACGTGACAGCATCAGGGCACCGATGCATTGGGTGGCGATTGCTGTCGCGCGCTCCTCCCTGTCCGGCAAGTCAGCCGGCAGGCGCTCGGCAATGGCGGCGCGGAAATGCGCCACGGTGCCGGTATAGGCCTCGCGGGCCGGACCTTCGGCGCGTGGCATTTCCGTGGCCAGTGCCGCCATCGGACAGCCCTCGGCAATGGCCTCGCGATGCCTGGGATCGAGATAGGCCATGATGACATCCTCGACCGTGCTGCCCGGTGCCATTGCCGCTTGCGCATTGGCCGGCGGCGGCGCTTCTGCCAGGGCGGCGGCAAACAGTGCCTTTTTGCTCGGGAAGTGGAGGTAGAAGCCGCCACGGGTCAGGCCGGCATCGGCCATGACGCGATCGATGCTCACCGCCTCGTAGCCATGCGCCTTGAACAGCCGCGCGGCGCTCTCGACGACCTTGGCACGGGTGCGGTCGCGATGCTCCGATGGATAGGGGATGGCGGCCTCCAGACGCGGGATCACAAGGAATTATGTTGACTATCATATTTATCATATGATGATTAACATAATTTGAAATTCCACCAAAGGGAGGACCCCATGGCCGATCTGGTGATCTATGGCAACGCCTTGTCAAATTACGTGCGCTCGGCGCGAATGGCCTGCGCCGAAAAGGGCGTGGCGCACACTTTGCAGACGGAGGGGCACGACAATATCGCGGCGCTGCGCTCGCCTGAGCACATGGCGTTGCATCCGTTTGCGCGCATGCCTGCAATGCGCCACGGCGAGCGCACGCTCTACGAGGCTCAGGCCATCATGCGCTATGTGGACGAGGCCTTCGACGGCCCGGCGCTACAGCCCTCCGACCCCTACGAGCGCGCGCTCATGACCCAGTGGATGAGTGCCACCAACGACTACGTCAACGCCGCGTTCCGCGTTGGCATCGTGATCAATTACGTCTTCCCGAGCGGCGAAGGCGGCAAGCCCGACATGGCGGCCATCGAGGCGGCGGCCAAGGCGGCCGGCCGCCAGGCGCCGATCATCGACGCGGCGCTGGGCGAGCGCGAATTCCTCGCCGGTGATGCCGTATCGCTCGCGGACTTGCTGTTGCTGCCGATCCTGTTGGGCGCCTGGCGTTTTCCGGAAGGCCGTGCGGTCATGGAGCCCTGCGCCAATATCGGCCGCTGGTATCAGGCCATGGCGAGCCGCGACAGCATGGCGGCGACCGATCCCGAGAAAGTCGCCGCCTAGATGGACTGATCGTCCTCGGCCAGCAGGCCCTCGAGCGAATCGAGCTCGCCACGCAGTTGGCGGCGGTGGAATATCTTCGCCGCCGCTTCCTGCGGCAGCTCGGTGTGCTGGATCAAGTTCTTCTCGACCAGAAGGCCGATCAGATCCTCGATCACGCGGACCAGCTCGAAGTCGGTTGCGGTCAGGGATTCCTTGGCGTCGCGGCCGGATTCGTCCTCGCCCAGCAGGGCCATGAGTTCTGGCGCGCCCGCGGGCAGGAACTCCTCGGCACCATCGCGCTGCTCGGCATAGGCGGCAGACACGCGGCCGTTCTCGTCGCGGCTCACATAAGGCATACGAGGCCTCTCCTTGTCGCACGGGGTCTTCTCAAGAGTAGGTCGGGAAGGCCAGGCGGCAATCCCTCTCGCGTGACAGCTGTCACAGTTGCTATTATTCGCCGATGGTCAAGCTCGACAAAATCTATACCCGCGGTGGCGATGCTGGCGAGACCTCATTGGGCGAGGGCAGTCGCGTGCGCAAGGATAGCCTGCGGGTCGATGCTTATGGCACCGTGGACGAGGCCAACGCCGTGATCGGGCTGGCGCGCCTCGATGCGTCGGGCGAGGCCGATGCCATGCTGTCGCGCATCCAGAACGACCTGTTCGACCTGGGCGCCGATCTTTGCATTCCGCCTGGCAGCGAGCGGCGGCCGGCGCTGCGCATCGGCGATGTCCAGGTGACGCGGCTCGAGGCCGAGATCGACGCGTTGAACGAATCGCTGGCGCCGCTGACCTCGTTCATCCTGCCTGGCGGCAGCCCCGCCGCAGCGCATCTGCATCTGGCGCGCACCGTGGTGCGCCGGGCCGAGCGTCTGGTCTGCAGCCTGGCGGCCGAGGAGGACGTATCGGCCAACAGCATCGCCTATCTCAACCGCCTCTCGGACCACCTGTTCGTGCTGGCCCGCGCGTTGAACGACAACGGTGCCGCCGATGTGCTCTGGCAACCGGGCGAGAACACTTGAGTGAGGAGTTTTGCCATGACGAAATCCCGTTCCCGCTTAGCGATTGGCTTTGCAATTCTTGCTGTGTTGGCAGGCGGCTCATGGGTTACGGCCCATGCCGCTTCAGCCGACATCAAAGAAGGCAAGCGCACCTTTTCGGTGCATTGCTCACACTGCCACGGGCCCTTCGGCCACGGGCTGTTCGGACCCAGCCTGGTCGATCGCGAGACCCTGAACGGCAACAGCTTCGACGACATGTTGCGCGTCATCACCCACGGCGTGCCAAACACCGCCATGCGCTCTTGGGGACGGAATTTCAACGACCAGCGTCTGTACGACGTCACCACATTCGTTTTCAGCATCTACGGCACCGTGGCGGAAGAGGCGCCAGCGGCAGGACAATAGCCTTGGTATTCCGGTTCCCATGGGACTCAAACGGCTCTAGCATGGGCTAGATGCTGGCCAAGTCGCGTATGTGGGCCGGAAATTCTTCTCTTGCGCGCCCGCCCGCACAAGCTTGTTCCAGCTTGCGATTGTGTTGGGGGCCGGCTCGACGTGCGTGATGCAGAGACGCCTGATTGAGATACTTCTCATCATCCTCTTTCTGGGGGTGGTATCCGCTCTGACGCTGCAAGGTGTGCGGCAGATCGAGCGCGAGACCAGGCGGACATCCGGCGAGTCGCTGCAAACCGTCCTGCATACCGTGGAAGAGGCCCTGCATCTGTGGGCCGGAAATCGCATCACGGATGCGCAGACCATTGCCTCGCATCCCGCTGTCGTGACGCTGACGCAGGAATTTCTTCGGCTGCCCCGGCAACGTGAAGCCCTGTTGGCTTCGGACAGCTTGTATTATGCCCGTGAGGTGATCGATGGGCCGGTTCGCTCACGCGGCTATGTGGGCTTTCTCCTCATCGATCCCGATAGCAATACCCTGGCTGCCACGCGGGATGGCGATATCGGTGCCCGCAGCGTCATTGCGAAACAACAGGCAGATGGACTGGCCCGGGTATTTGCCGGGGAATCCGTTGTCATCCCGGTGGTGGTCCCGGCTCCGTCACACGCTGCCGGGATGACGGGAAATGCCGCCCTGGTTCCCTCGCTGTACGTGGCCGCGCCGATCACGGGCGACGACAATGAGGTCCTCGCTGCATTGGCGATCGAGCTCGATCCGGCCCGCGGGTTCAGCAGTGTCACCGGGCTCGGCCGTCTCGGGCTTTCCGGCGAGACCTACGCTTTGGATGCCAAGGGCTTCCTTTTGTCCGAGAGTCGTTTCAACGCGCAGCTCCGGGAAATCGGTGTCATCGGGGACACATTGGACTCCGGATTCGCCATTCGCATTGCCGATCCCGGCCGAAATTTGCTCGAGACCAGCCAACCTCTGCCCGTGGCGGCGGCAGAGTTGCCTCTGACGGTCATGGCGCAAAGCGCCACAAGCGGCCTGTCAGGTCGGAATACGGAAGGCTACCGGGACTATCGTGGCGTAACCGTTTTCGGGGCTTGGCTGTGGAGCCGCGAGCTGGGGCTCGGGCTGACGACCGAGATCGACGAGGAAGAAGCGCTCCAACCTTACGTCTTCGCCCGCAACGTGGTGGTTTTGTCAATCGGCATTGAACATTGACCCCCTATCGGCGTCCAATTTTGACCCCTTT
>CAYPAX010000030.1:0-39709 GCA_964408735.1 uncultured Rhodospirillaceae bacterium
TCAGACACAGCGACACGCGTCCAGAGCAGACTTCGTCAACGGGCTGATAGGCGATCGGCCCGGCTTCATAACCTTTGACCCGCAGGGCACCCACACGCACCACCACCTTGCCTTCCATCTCGCGCAAATGAGCGATGTCGAGCGGCTCCTCCGACAGCCCGGCGAGCGGATCGCCGGCAGGCGCAGGCTCTGCCGCGGCTGCCTCCGGCGCTTCCTCAGGTGCGGGCGGCGGTGGTGGTGGCAGGTAACGGTCGATGTCGAGCGAATCGGCCTCGATGGTAAGATCGATCTGCCGCACTGGCCCGGAGCGGTCCAAGCTGCCGACCGCGGTCGCGTTGAGACCGTCGCCCGTGATGACAGCCTCGCTCAGCACCAGCCTGGCCCCATCGGCAATGGCTGTGGCACGCAGGCTGAGCGGCCCGGGATCGGGCTGGTCTTCCGGCAGCGGTTGGCCGAGCCAGGCCGCGAGCGCGGCCACAGAGCCGATATCGAGGCCGATATCCCCGTCGATGCCCGGCGCCGGCTGTTGCTGCAAGGCGCCATCGAAGCTCGCCCTCACCATTGCCGAGGTCAGCGATAGATTGGCATTGAAGCGCTCGGCCCCGAGCACCTGCGGCAGCGGATCGGTGGTGGCCGTTAGCGCCACGCGCTCGCCGTTATAGACCATCGAGAAGTTGAGGTTGGGCGAGGCCTCCATGCCGGGCAAGGCCAGCATCAGCGACATCTCCGAGATCGCCGCCAGCGCCTCGTCACTGGTCTCGACACCGCCGAGCGCCAGCACCACCTCGCCGGACAGACTTTGCGCCAGATCGCGCGGACTCATGCCATTACCCGCGGCGCGAATGCTGCCGGAGGCGCTGCCGACCATGGGCACCTCGGCCTTGGCGGCGGCCGCAAGCTCGCCCAGCGCCACCGCGTTCATGGCCATGGTGACATCGACCCCGAGGCCGTCCGCGCCCGGGGTCAGCGTGGCGATGCCGGAGACATTGCCGCCATAGAGGCCGAGCTCGGATATCTCCAGAACCTGCGCCCCGTGGCGCGTCTGCAAAGCGATATCGACCGGCCCGAGCTCATAGCCCATGGCGCTGAGGCCACCCAGCTTGATGCCGATATCGGCCTCGATCGCCTGCAAAGCGGCAAGCTGGAATGGCTCGTCAGGCAGCGCGGCGAAAGGATCGGCCGGCGTCGCGGCTTCGTCCGCCGGAGCGGGCTCTCCGTCTGGTGCGGGCGCAGGCGGCGGCAGATAGCGGTCGATATCGAGGCGGTCGCCTTCGAGACGCAGCGAGACCTTTGTGACGTCGCCGGTCTCGATAGAGCCGTGGGCCGTCGCCGAAAGGCCATCGCCCGCAATCGTCGCCTCGGTCAACGCCACGGTATTGCCTTCCGCGACCAGCTTGGCGTCGAGCTCGAGTGGCCCGGGATCGGGCTGGTCGGCAGGCAGGGGCTGACCGAGCCAAGCGGCCAGGGTACCGACCGAGGGGATGTCCAAGGCAAGAGTGCCATCGGCACCGGGCACCGGGCCCGGCTGAATAGCACCTTGCCAATCGAGGCTCACTAGCGACGAAGCTACTGCCGTGGTCAGGTCGAAGCGGCCGCCCGCCATGGCGGCGCCAAGTGGCGCCACAGCAACGTCGACGGTCAGCGCCTCACCGTTAAGCGTCATGCCGCCCTTGACCGTCGCTGCCTGATCCACACCGGGCGCGGTCACCGATATGGAAATGGCATCCGCCGCGAGTTGCTCCTCCCCCGCCGCGTTGCGGAAGGAAAAGCTGCCCTTCTCGATGCGCAACAGACCCAGGCTGAGGCGGGGCGGACCGCCGGGGGCGGCTTCCGCCGCAGGCTCGGGCTCGGCGCCCGCCAGCTCCCAGTTCGCACGCCCGCCGGCATCGGCTTCGAGGCGGATGACAGGCTGGTCGAGCACGACCTCGTGCACCACGATATCGCCGAAGATCATGGCGATGGCATCGACCGTGGCATGCAAGCTGCCGATGCTGACCAGGTTCTCCGCCGACCCGCCCTCGGCATTGGCCAGACGCACGCCGCTCGCCGAAATCCTTGCCGGCGGCAACAATGACAGGCCGATAGCGCCGTCGATGGCAAAGTCTCGTCCCGTCGCCTCAGCCACAGCCTCTGCGATCTTGGCTTTGGCCATATTGGTATTGAGGGCAAAGGGCAAAGCGATAACGGCTGCAACGATCAACACGATCACAAGCGCGAGAAGCCTGAACACCAACCGCATCACACGAACTCCCTTCAAACCGGCATTACGCTTCGACTCTGGCCCTGATTCCGGCGCTGATCAAGCCGCCTGAGACTCGAATGATTCCAATAAGCGATTGATCGCGCGAACGGAAAAGCGTAGCGTTCTTCTGCGCCCGGACGAATATGTCCGGCGAGGACCACGCAAAGACGACGGAACGCTGACAGCGGAGGGCTGCCGGCATGCAATCAACCGTATTGTGCGGAGGGGAACCCATGCAGAAATTCATCATTTTGGTGGCCGCCTTGGGCAGCGCGGCACTCATGACGGCACAGGCCGTCGCTGATACCACCGACGTCACCTGGCAGGAGCGGGTGACCGTAGCCAAGAGCGGCGCCCATTGCGCCGACGATCCGAATTGCATCAACCGCTACCACCAGAACATCCCACACGTGGTAAACGCCAATCCCGGCGATTACATCACCTTCGAGACCCGTGACGCGCTGGATAGCGACTTGACGCTGGACTCGACCGCCGACGATCTCAGCGCGGTCGACCTCAATCTCGTCCATCCCATGACCGGGCCCGTGCATATCAATGGCGCCAAGCGCGGCGATGCCATTGCCATCACGTTGGTCGATATCGAGCCGGACCAGTTCGGCTATACCCTGATCGTTCCCGGCTTCGGCTTTCTGCGCGATCTCTACACCGAGCCCTATTTCGTCGGCTGGCGGACCGCGCGGGACGGCGCAACTTCTGACGCAATGCCCGGCATCCGCATTCCCATGGCCGCCTTCATGGGCTCGGTCGGGGTGATGCCCGGCGCCCCGGAAGTGGCGGCCTGGAAGGCGCGCGAGGGCGCCCTTGCGGCAGCAGGCGGCATCGCACTGATGCCGCAACCGGTCGGCGCCCAGCCGGCTGCGATTTGCGGTCCCGAAGGCAGTGACGCAGCCGATTGCCTGCGCACCATCCCGCCGCGCGAGAACGGCGGCAATATGGACGTGCAGCAGATGCAAGTCGGCACGACGCTGTTGTTGCCGTGCTATGTGGACGGCTGCGGCATCTTCGTCGGCGACGTGCACTTTGCCCAGGGCGATGGCGAAGTGTCGGGCACGGCGATCGAGATCGGCGCCAAGGTCACGATGCGCACCGAAATCCGTCCCGGCGCGGGCGCCCATATCACGGGCCCGCAGTTCGAAGGCGGCGCCCAGCTGAAGACCATCGCGCCGAGCGAGTTCTATGCGACAGTCGGATTTCCGCTCAAGAACAAGGGCGAGATCCCGCCCTTCATCGCCTATCTCGATGGCGGCCAGATCGCCGATCTGGAAAACCTCAACGAGGACCTGACCTTGGCGGCTCGCGCCGCGCTGATTGAATTGATCGGCTACATTCAGCGCGAACACGGCTTGAGCCGCGAACAGGCCTATATCCTGACCAGCGTCGCAGCCGACCTGGTGGTGGGCCAGGTGGTCGACCTGCCGAACTACGCGGTCTCGGCCATCCTCGACCTCAGCGTCTTCGAAGACTGAGGCCGAAATGCTCGACCGCCGCGCGGTCCTGCGTGGCACCCTGGCGGTGGCAACCCTTGCCGCCGCCAGCGGTCACACGCCCTATCGCCAATGGTCGGTCTATCGGCAGAAGCATCTGCTGATCGGCTGCTGCCGTGCGGACCCGCCGACCTACCCGCTGGCCAAGCGCGTGGCGGGCGTGCTCGCCGAGTGGCTGCCGGAAAGCCGCTCCCGGGTCAGCCGCGCGCCCGACCAGGAGCGTCTAGCCAGCCTGATCACCACAGGCCAGCTAGAGGTGATGCTATTCTCCCGCGGTGATGCGACAGCGCTCAATGAGGGCAAAGCCCCATTCGCCGATTTCGGCCCCTCGCCGCTGACGGCGCTGTTCCGCTTCGACGACTACCTGCTCGTCAGCCGGCCCGACTTCCCCGACCGCCACGCCTGGCTGGTGGCCAGGACGCTCAGCGAGCGTGTCGCGGACTTCGATGTGGCGGCCCCGGCCAGCGGCGGCCCCCTGACACGCCATCCCGGCGCCACAGCCTACGCCGCCGGCGCTCCCGAGCCCGCCGGCCCGCCGACGACTGACCAGACCGCCAGCGTGCCCGACGACCACAGTCATTAAGAATTGGTGACAGTTACCTATTCTTTCTAGTATTTCTCCATTATTTCAATATTTTACTTACTCACAATAGCAGCCAGCCTAGTATGACTTTCCGTAATATACTGAAAATTAACAATAATTCGTATGTTAATTGGTAACTGTCACCAATTGGGTTGGCTCGCGGGACGGCCGCGGACATTGCAAACAGAATGAAAGCTAGCTTTCAATCTCCAAACTGGATTGAAAAATTTGGGCCAAGAATTTTCATTCTCCCTCAAGCCTGAGCGCTTGGCCGCTCGGCGATGGCGTCGAACCAGCGCTTTACGTTCGTGCACTCTTCGGGCAGCGAAATCTCACCGCGCGCGGCCATGGCGGTGGCTACCCAGGCAGTGATGTCGGCAATGGTGAAGCGCGGCCCGGCGAGGAACTCGCTTTCGCCGAGGCGCACATCGATGTGCCGGAAGAAGCGCTCCGCCGAGGCCCGGCCACGCTCGACCAGGGCAGGGATCTGCGGCACGCCGCGGGTGCCCGGAAGGGCGCGGTCCTCGAACAGGGGCAGCAGATTGCGCACGGTCTCGCCCACGGCCATCAGCCCGTCATGCTCGGCGCGGCGATTCCACATCTCGACGATCGCCTTGTCCCTAGGGTCGACGCCCATCAGCGGCGGCTCCGGGTGCATCTCCTCGATATAACGGCAGATCGCCACCGACTCAGCAATGCAGGTGCCGTCGTCAAGCTCCAGCACCGGCACCACCGCATAGGGATTGACGGCCTGAAACGCGGTCTCAAACTGCGCCATCTCGCGCACGTTCACCTGCACGAGCGGAACGTCCACCCCCTTCTCCGCCAAGAACATCCGCACCCTGCGCGGGTTTGGTGCCTGGGTGAAGTCGTAGAGTTTCATGGGCTCAAGCTCACTCCCACTCCACGATGCCGCCGGTGGAGCGCGGCGGGTGCGCCGCCAGGGCCTCCTCGATGGGCTCGGTGCCCCAGCCCGGGCCGGTCGGCAGCTGCAGGATGCCGTTTTCGATCTTGGGCACGACCGTGAACAGCTCGTCGCGCCAGGGCACCTGGTCGATGTCGATCTCCATGATGCGGAAGTTGGGCACGGCGGCGACGAAGTTGGCGTTCATCATGGTCGATAGGTGGCCATAGAAATTGTGCGGCGCGATGTTGACTTCCCAGGCCTCGCAAGCGGCCGCCATCTTCATGGACTGCCAGATGCCGTTCCAGATGGCGTCGATGATGAACACGTCCATGGACTGGTGGCGCAGATAGGGCTTGAACTCGCGGATGCCGAACAGGGTCTCGCCGCCGGAGATCGGCGTGTTGCAGTAGCGCCTGACATCGGCCAGCGCTTCCGGGTCGTAGAGGTCGATCTCGATCCAGAACAGGCCTTGGCTGTCGAGCGCGCGGGTGACCTTGCGCAGGCCCTCGGCCTTGAAGTTGAAGTTGAGGTCGAGAAGGATATCCATGTCCGGCCCGGCGCCGTCGCGAAAGGCCTCGAGCTCGGCGATCAGGGCGTTGATGATATGGCGCTCCGCATTGAGCTCGAGATGGCCCGGCGGCAAGTTGAAGCCGGGCGCCCAGAGCGCCGGCTGGCGATCGAAATCGAAGATATTGGTCTTGAGGCCCGTGAACCCCTTTTCCCGCACCTCGGCGCCCATGGCCTTGCAGTCGTCGAGAGACCGCAACGGCTCGCAGGCGTGTTCCTTCGGGTTGGCAATGCGATAGGTGCCGCAATGGGACCAATAGACGCGGATGTCGTCGCGCACCGGCCCACCCAGCAGCGCGTAGACGGGCACGCCGAGCGCCTTGGCCTTGACGTCGAGCAGCGCGTTCTCGATTGCCGCAATGCCTTGCGCCGCGACGCCGCCGGCTGCCGGTCTTGTCGCGGCATAGAGCTTGGCGTAGACCGCCTCGGTCGCACTCGGATCGTCCCCGATCACCAGAGGGGCAAGACCGGCGATAGCGGCACTGACGCCCGGCGAGCCGAAACCTTCCTGATATTCGCTCCAGCCGACCAGGCCTTCGTCGGTGCTCAGCTTGACGAACGAGAAATTGCGCCACCCCGCATCGCAATGCAGGGTTTCGATGTTGGTAACCTTCATGGATCGGGTCCTCGGCGGAAATACGGTTGCGACTCGGGCCGGAGTATGTGACAGGACAGCACCGTCTGGCTAGGCTGCTCTCGGAACGAAAGGGGACGCAATCGACATGCTACGCTGGCTGATGCTGACCTTGCTGCTTTTTGCGGCACCGTCGGCCCTCGCACAAGAGACCGTGGTCGAGACCACCGATGTCGAAGCGCTGATCGCCACCCTCGAAGACGAGGGCGAGCGGGAAGCGCTGATCGAGACATTGGAAACGCTTATCGCGGCGGACCAGCAGACAGAGGCCCAGCCGGGGCTCGGCGGGCGCATCCTGGATGCCCTGTCCGGGCGCGTCGAGCGCGTCGGCCAGCAACTTTCGCAGACAGCCGGCGTGCTCTCCAGCCTCCCGGCCGCCGTCGATCGCCTGATTGCCGGAGCCGGCGATTCCGAGACGCGCATGCGCTGGCTGCGCATGGCGCTGAAGCTGATCTTCGTCATCACCCTGGCCTGGCTGTCGCGCACCATGCTCCATCGCATGCTCAAGCCCCACCGCGAAAAACTGGCCAAGCGCGCCGGCGAGGGCGTTATCGAAGCGAGCGTTCTGTTCGTCGGCAGGGTCATATACGGCTACCTGCCGATCGTTGTCTTTGCCGCCATGGCGCTGGTCTTCCTGCCCTTGACCGACCCCGCCCCGACCACCCGCGTGGTCGGCTTAGGGTTGGTCTATGCGGTGATCTTCGTGCAGGCGATCACCATCCTCACCGGCCTCGTCTTCGGCGCCGGCACGGGGCGGGCGGGCGTCATGGGGCTGGGCGATGCCAGCGCCTATTACATCCAGATCTGGGTCCGGCGCCTGGCGCTGGTCGGCGTGCTGGGCACAGTGATCGCGGAATCCGCCCTGTTGCTTGGGCTGCCTGCGGGCGCCCATGCGGTCCTGCTCAAGCTCGTCGGCCTCGCCGTGGCCGCGTTGCTGGTCATTCTGGTGCTGCAGAACCGCCGCAGCATCGCCGATGCGTTGCGTCCGCGCGAGGGGCTCATGGCACGGCTTGCCGATATCTGGCACGTGCCGGCGCTGCTTTACATCGCGGTCGCGTATGGCGCCTGGGTGTTGCAGTCGGGAACCGGCTTCACTTTCCTGGCCCGTGCGACGGGCGCCACGGCGGTACTGATCGCGGGCACCTTCCTGCTGCTGCGCGCGGTGCGCCTCGCCTTCGACCGCGGCCTCAAGCTCTCGGACGAGATGCGTCGGCTCTATCCGCGCCTCGAACAACGCGCCAACCGCTACATGGGGGGCCTGCGCCGCGTGGTGCGGGGGCTGATCTATCTGGTCGCCACGCTGCTGCTGGTCGAGATCTGGTTCGGCGGCACGCTGGCCTGGCTGGCCAGCGAGCTTGGCCGAGCGCTGCTTGGCCGAGTGATCACCATCGTCTTCATCCTGGTGGCGGCGGGAACCGTTTGGGAGCTGGTCAGCGCCACGGTCGAGCGGCTGCTGTCGGACACCCAGCCCGGCGCGCCGGGAACGCGCAGCGCGCGGCTGCGCACCCTGTTGCCGCTGGTGCGCAATGCCGTGCGCGTCGTGCTCGGCATTCTCGTCACGCTGACGGTGCTGTCTGAGCTCGGCCTCGATATCGCACCACTCCTGGCCGGCGCCGGCATCGCCGGGCTGGCCATCGGCTTCGGCGCCCAAAGCCTGGTCAAGGATGTCATCACCGGCGTCTTCATCCTGCTCGAGGATTCGATCACCGTCGGCGACGTGGTCAGCGTCGGCGGCCATTCCGGTGTCGTCGAAGGCATGACCGTGCGCACGGTGCGCCTGCGCGACCTCTCGGGCAACGTCCATATCGTGCCCTTCGGCGAAGTGCAGACCGTGCTCAACATGACCAAGGACTTCGCCTATGCGCTCATCGAGGCAGGCGTCGCCTATAAGGAAGACGTCGACGCCGTGATCGCCGTGCTCAAGGAGATCGGCGACGAGATGCGCGAAGACGAAGAGTTCGGCCCGATGATCATGGCGCCTTTGGAAGTCATGGGGCTCGACTCCTTCGGCGATTCCTCGGTCAATATCCGTGTGCGCATGAAGACCCGGCCGATCAAACAGTGGTCCGTGCGTCGCGAATATCATCGCCGCATGAAGCGCGCCTTCGACGAGCGCGGCATCGAGATACCCTTCCCCCACCGCACCGTGCTGTTCCCTGAGGCGGAGGCGGAGCAGAACAAGGCGGTTGCCATCCCCAAACCCAAATCGGAAACGGCGCGGCCGGAGCCTCTGGTCGAAGGCCTGCCCGACCAGGAGAGCGATTGATGCCTGCCGTGCTATCAGGAATCCGGGTGCTCGATTTCGGGCGCTACATTGCCGGGCCCTATTGCGCCACCCTGCTTGCCGAGCTCGGCGCCGATGTCATCCGTATCGAAAAGGTGGCCGGAAGCGAAGACCGCTATCTGACGCCGGTGCAGGATGGCGGCCCCGGCGCCTTGTTCCTGCAGATGGCACGCAACAAGCGCGGCCTGACGCTCAACCCCAAGACCGAGGACGGCGCCGAGATCGTGCGCAAACTCGTGGCAGGCGCGGACGTGGTGGTGGCCAACCTGCCGCCCCAGGCCCTCGCCACCATGGGCATCGACTATGACAGCCTCAAGGCGATCAAGCCCGACATCGTCCTCGCCACCACCTCGGCTTTCGGGCGCGGTGGGCCGTTGAGCGCCAATGTCGGTTTCGACGGCATCGGCCAGGCCATGAACGGCGCCATGTATCTCAGCGGCACAACCGAGACGCCGATGCGGGCCTTCCTGCCCTATGTGGATTTCGGCACCGCGCTGTATTCCGCCTTCGGCACCCTCGCGGCGCTCTTCGCCCGCACCAACGGCCAAGGCGGGCAGATGGTCGAGACCTCACTGCTGGGCACGGCGCTGTCGTTCAACAATGCCACCATGATCGAGCAGGCCATCGCCAAGCTGGATCGGGTGGCGACGCGGAACCGTGGCCAGACCTCGGCACCGACCGATGCTTTCCAGACCGCCGACGGCTGGATCCTGACGCAAGTTGTGGGCGATCCGCTATTTCGCCGCTGGGCCGGCCTGATGGGCGAGGATCACTGGCTCGACGACCCGCGCTTCGACAGCGACGCCGCGCGCGGCGACAACCGCGACATCATCTGCGAACGCATGGCAGAATGGACCGGGGAGCGCAGCAGCGACGACTGCTTGGCAGCACTGCAGGCCGCGAACATACCAGGAGCACCCGTGCTGTCGCCCCAGGATGCCCTCGACCACCCCCACATCAACGCCTTGAAGCTGATGATCCCGCTGGCCTATCCCGGCGTTGAGGAACCGGCGCCGGTAGCGCCCGTGCCCATGAAACTCTCGGCGACGCCCGGGGGCATCCGTCATCGCGCCCCGACGCTCGGCGAGCATACGGACGAAATTCTCGGCGAGCTTGGCTATGACGGGGCGGCCATCGGCGCACTGCGCCAGGCGGGCGTGGTATAGCGATGGACAAGCGGGACATTGCCTTCGACGTTTGGCAATTCGTTCGCATCATGGTGCAGCTTGAGGCGACGGCCAAGGGCGGTGCCGCCTGGTCAGCTTGGCGAGAGGCCTGGGAAGAGCTTGACGCCAAGCTCGAATCCCTGCGCCACCGCGATCCGCGCGCATTCGGCGAGTTGATGATGGATCAACAAGTGGTGCTGCCATTGCAGCGGCGCGGACAGCTCGCCGAGGTCACCATGGCCGTGCAAGCCGTGCTCGCCAATCTCGACGCCTCGATCGGCGACCGCAACCTCGATAGCCAACGACGTACGGATTTGCGCTTCGAGCGCTCGGAGATGGCCGAGGTGATGGAGGCTTTGCGGCAACGCGGCGGCAAGCAAGGTTCTAAACCTGCACCGCAAAAGCGTCAGCGCAAACGTCGAGAAAACAATACGTAAATACAGTTGGTTCCGATTCAACTTGATATATGTCATAGTTATAGTCTAGTGACTTGCTAGGCTCTGCAGATGCGAGCAGTTCGCATCGTCTAGAGATGACGTGAGGCATGGAAGACCGTAGTCCAATAGCCGATTCCGGGAACGCCGACATGAGCCGTGCGTGGAAGGGCGACCCAGGCCGGGATATCGTCACCTACCGATTGCTGGTGCTTGGCTGGGCTGCCGCGGCGCATGCCGGCGAGCAAAGCGATATCGCCGAGCGCATCGGCCGCAATGCGGAAATCCTGGTTCATCTGTCGGATGAAGGCTTCACAGGTCTGATTCCGCAATCGATCCTCGAATTCGACCATGGCGAGCGGGTTTACCTCGGCCGCATCGAAAATCGCCGCAACACGTTCCTGCTCTACTGCCGCACAGCGAGTTTCGGCGCTGCCGTAGAGGTGACGCTGGACGACGCAACGCAGGAGCTCGCGGCCGGCCATGTGCACGATTTCCACGGTGACGAGGTCGAGGCAGTGGCCTGGACCGAAGCCATGGCGGATCGTTTCCGGCGCGGCGAGCTGCAACAAGACACGGACGACGACGATGAGGAGAAGGGCGCACCGCGGATCTCACGCGTCGGCGGGCAACGCAATCGCCAACGCTACAAGCGCAGCTCGGTCTTTTGTGCCGGTAAGGTGCGGGCTGAGTCCGAGGAATTCGAGTGCGATATCCTCAACATCTCGGCCAGCGGTGCACAAATCCGGATTTTGAACGGTGTCGAGCCGCCTGCGACATTTGATCTGTCCGTCGAGCGCTTCGGCGAGTTTTCCTGCCGTGTCATGCGGCAGACGGGTGACAAGTACGGCGTCGCCTTTGAGGAGCCGGCGGTGGAGGTCGAGAACGTCGTCGAGGACATCATCAACCATCCGGAGCGAACCAACGAGATTCGCAAATTCCCGCGCCGGCTGGTGCTGTTGTCGGGCGCGGTCTACCTCGAGAACAAGCCCATCGAGTGCCGCGTGCTCGACATCTCGGCCGGCGGCGCCCGCATCCGCGTCGACGAGACCATCGATACAGAGAACAATTTGCAGCTGATGATCTACCGCTTCGGCGAGTTCGAGACCGAGGTGGCGTGGGAAAAGGACAGCGACATCGGTGTCGTGTTCGTCGAGAACCCAACCGACATAGAGCAGATCATCGGCCATTTGCTTCCGGCCAAGGCGCGATCCGTCCGCCGCCGCTAGCAACCCGCTCCGTCACACTTCGACATTTCGCGGCTCTGACCGCAGTGGTACCTACAGCCTTATCCGGCGACGAGGGAGTGACGCGATGAAAGTCATGGAGCTGAGGGACGATTGGGGCCTCGACCATTTGCATCTCGGCGAGCGCCCGCGCCCGGAGCCGGGCCCGGGTCAGGTGGTCGTGGCGATGGGGGCGGCCAGCCTCAATTACCGCGACCACGTGATGATGGACCAGGGCTATGGCAGGCGCTCCGGCGAGCTTCCCCTGATCCCGATCTCCGACGGTGCCGGCGAGATCGCCGCCATCGGCGAAGGGGTGGAGCGCGTGGCTGTCGGCGACCTGGTCTGCCCCGCCTTCTCGCAGCACTGGATCAGCGGCCCGCTCAAGGAGGAATACTGGCCCGGCATCCTCGGCGGACCCCACGACGGGGTGATGCAGGAATACATGCTGCTCGATCAGAACGGGGTGGTGCGGGCACCCAAGGGCTGGGACGCGCTGCATGCGGCTACCTTGCCTTGTGCCGCGATCACGGCCTGGAGCGCTGTGGTCGGCGAAGGCTGCATCGAAGCCGGCCAGACCGTCCTCATCCAGGGCAGCGGCGGCGTCTCCGTCTTCGCGCTGCTGTTCGCCAAGATGCACGGCGCCAAGGTCATTGCGACCACGTCAGGGCCTGAGAAGGCGGAGCGCCTGGGCGCGCTCGGCGCCGACTACGTGATCAATTACCGCGAGGACGAGCGCTGGGGACGAACGGCGCGGGATGTCGCCGGCGGCAGCGGTGTCGACCTCGTCGTCGAGGTCGGCGGCGCCGGCACGCTCGACCAGTCCCTGCGGGCAGTTCGCGGCGGCGGCACGCTCGCCATGATCGGCGTCGTCGCGGGCGGCAGCGCGGCGCTTTCCCTCGGCCAGGTGGTGACCCGCGCCATCCGCATGCAGGGCATCACGGTCGGCAACCGGGATATGCTCGAAGCGATGATCGCGGCCATCGAGCAGAACCCCATCACGCCGCCGATCGACGACCATATCTATGCCTTCGACGAGCTGCCCCGGGCCCTCGCAGCCCTGCCCGAAGGCAAGCATTTCGGCAAGATCGCGATCCGTTTTTGATCGCGCGCCGAGGTGCGTTACCATGACGCACAATAAATGGAGGCCTGGATGACGAGATTTGCCGCCGTCGCATTTCTGACCGGCGCTCTGCTGGGAGCGCCCGCCTATGCTGACGAGCACGACATCATGGAGATGGATTCGGAGCTCGAGCGACCCTCTGAGCTTACTGTGACCCTGCCGGAGATGAATGCGGCAGAGGGCCGAATTCTCTTCGCCACCAAGGGCTGCGTCATTTGCCACGAGGTCAATGGTGTCGGAGGACAGCGCGGCAAGGCGCCTTCGCTCGACGCATCGCGCATGCCGATAAAGCCCAACCCCTTCGAGTTCGCCGCGCGCATGTGGTCCGGCGCGACCAAAATGATCGCGCTGCAAGAGGAGGATCTCGGCTATACCATCAGTGTATTGCCGAGCGAGCTGGCGCATATTTTCGCCTTCGTCCACGATGCCGAGGAGCAGGCCCTTTTCACCCTTCCGGGGCGCGGCCCGCAGTAGCATGACAAGCCCCTCGGTGCGGCGCTGGCTGGCAGCGGGCGTGGCTCTCGCTGCGTTGACTGTGCCCACGGCAAATGCAGGTATGGCGCTCGACTACCGTCTCTATGTCGGTGGGCTGCATGCCCTGAGCCTGACGACGCTCCTCAGCAGCGATGGCGAAGCCGACAACTACCACATGGCCGTGACGGCACACACCGATGGCCTGGTCGCCCGCATTGTCGAAGCTTCGTATGTGGCCGAAGTCAGCGGCACAACTGTAAACGGCAGCGTGCTGCCCGCCCGCTTTCGCGGCACGTCCAACGATGAGGACGAAGGCGAACGCAGCGTTACCCTGACCTGGTCGGAGAGCGTTCCGGCGGTGGTTTTCGACCCGGCCGACGAAGCCCCGGATACACCGCTTGGCGATGACTTGATCGACGGCACCGTCGATCCAACCAGTGCCGTCCTGACCCTCATGCAAACCCTCGCAGCCAATGGTTCCTGCGAAGCCCGGATACGGGTGTTCGACGGCAAGCGGCGCTACGACATGGTCTCCCGCCACGGCGGCGATTGGCTGCTGAAAGCCACCGACTACAACGCCTATTGCGGCCCCGCCAGCGAATGCGTCGTCGCCATCGAGCGCCTGGCGGGCTTTCGCAAGCGCCGCCTGGCACAACGTTATCCCTCTGAATTTTCGATCTATCTGGGGCGCGTGCGCGACGACTTGCCGCCGGTGCCTGTGCGCCTGCATACGAGCAACCTATTTGGTGCCATTCGCATGCACCTGATCGCCTGGCGCGACGAGCCGTAGTCCGCGTTTACACTATATTGACGGATCGCGACCTAAGCTGAACCAAGTCCAAGGCAGGCGAGAGCGATGTCGATCGCGTGGATCCAGGAACTGGCGGAAAAGGAAGTGAAGAAGGTGCAGCTCCTGCGCGCCTCCGTTCACGGGAAATATCCGCGCCATGTGCATCTGGAGACGCTCGCCGTCTGTAACGCGGCCTGCGGCTTCTGCCCCTATCCGACGCTCGAGCGCAAGGGCACGCGCATGCCCGAGGCGCTGATCGACAAGATCATTGGCGACCTCGAAGCCATTCCGCGAAAAGTGCCATTCATGCTGGCACCGTACAAGGTCAACGAGCCGTTTCTCGATACCCGCTTGCCGGACATTCTGCATCGCGTCAACGAGCGCCTGCCCAATGCCGCGATCTGCCTATTTTCCAACGGCTCGGCTTTTACGGAGCGTTCGCTGGCGAAACTGGCGGCAGTCGAAAACATCGAATATCTCGTGATCTCGCTCAATGAGTGCGAGCCGCAACCATACGAAGCCTTGATGCAGATGCCGCTGGCGTGCACCCTCGATCGCCTGGCGCTACTGCACGAACGGGTGGTCGCCGGCGACTTCAGCTTCCCGGTCACGATCAACCGCGTCATGGACGGCAGCGAGGCCGACATGCGTTTCCTCGCCTGGGGCAAGGAACGCTTTCCCGCCTTTCGCACGACGGTCTCATTGCGCAAGGACTGGAACGGCCAGGTCGACGAGCAGACGACCTTCCACTCGGCGCCGGACCTGCCCTGTCAGCGCTGGTTCGACCTCTCGATCATGGCCACCGGCAAGGTCACCATCTGCTGCATGGACGGCATCGGCGAATGGGCCATCGGCGATGCCAATGAGAGCAACGTGCTCGACCTCTACAATCTGCCCGAACAGCGCGCCATCCGCCTCGAGGCCAAGAGCCGCCTATCGGTCGAGGCCTGCCGCAGCTGCACTCATCTTTAGTCCTCTGCGTCCATTTCCTTCAAGACCTCGCCGGCGGCACGAAAGCCGCTGATCGCCGCGGGCACGCCACAATAGATGGCGACCTGCAGCAAAATCTCGGTGATCTCCTCGCGGCTGACGCCGTTATTGATGGCGCCACGCACATGCAGCTTAAACTCGTTCTCGCGGTTGAGGGCCGAGAGCATGGCAAGATTGAGCATGCTGCGGGTCTTGCGCGACAGGCCCTCCCGGCCCCAGACCTCGCCCCAGCAATAGCCCGTGACGAGTTCTTGCATGGGCTTGTTGAAATCGGTGGCATTGGCCACCGCCTTGTCGACATAGGCCGCGCCGAGCACTTCGCGCCTGATCTCAAGTCCCTTTTCGTACATCGTATCGCTCATAGTCCCCTCCCGCTCATTCGTCTCTGACAAAACGTCGCGCGGTAGCACCCACCGTGGTGCCCTGGACAACCACGGAAAACACCACCACCACATAGGTGACGGCAACCACCACGTCCTTGACGGCCCCTTCGGGCAGCGACAGTGCGAGCGCAATCGATATGCCGCCGCGCAAGCCGCCCCAGACCAAGACCGGATAGGCACCGCGCGTGAACGGACGTATGCGCCCCAGGATCGCAAACGGCACGCCGACCGCCGTCGCCCTGGCGACAAGTACCAGGACGATCGCGACCAGGCCGAGCGCGATCACCTCGGGACGCGGCGAGACCGCCAGCACCTCGATGCCGATCAACAGGAACAGGATCGAGTTCAGCACTTCGTCGAGCAGCGACCAGAAAGTATGCAGCCGCTCGGCGGTGTCGTCCGACATGGCATGCGCCGTGCCGTGATTGCCGATCAGCAGTCCTGCCACCGCCATTGCCAGAGGCCCACTCACATGAAGCTGATGGGCCAGGGCATAACCGCCCATGACCAGCGCGAGCGTGATGAGAAGCTCGAGATTGTGCTCGTCGATGGTACGCATGGCGCGAAAGGCGAGCCAGCCGATGACGAGGCCGAACAGGGCGCCGCCCAGGGCCTCGACCACGAAAAGCTCGACCGCATGGGTGATGGAGAACGCCTCGCTGCCGGATGCGATCGCCAGCAGGATCGAGAACACCACGACGCCGACGCCGTCGTTGAATAGGCTCTCGCCAGCCACCTTGCCTTCCAGGCTCGGCGGCACGTTGGCGGTCTTGAGAATACCAAGCACGGCCACAGGATCGGTGGGGCTTATCAGGGCGCCAAAGACCAGGCACCAGATCAGCGGCAGCGATACGCCGAATGCCGCGGTCAGGGCAAAGAAGCCGAAACCGACGACGGCCGTCGAGATCAGCACCCCGATGGTCGCCATCGCCAGCACGGCCCAGCGCCGCGACAGGAGCTGTTGCAGGTCCACATGCAGCGCCCCGGCGAACAGCAGGAACGACAGCATGCCGTCCATGAGAGCGGCGTGGAAATCAATATTGGCGAGAAAGCCGCGCACGCTGTCTCCGAGGCCGGCCGCCGGTACCGCCGCATCCAGCGCCAGCACGCAAAGCGAGGCGACAGCCCCCATCACCGTCAGGCCGATGGTATGGGGCAGCCTGAGCAGGTGGTGATTGCAGAGGCCGAGCACCGCCGCCAGAACCACCAGCAGCGCCGCAACGTCGAATGGGGTCATGGCCTACTCGCCAATGTTCTCCGGCAGGATCCGGTGTCCTTGGTGGCGCTCGCTCAGGATCCATTTGTCGGTTGTCGTGGTCTCATCACCCTGCAGGTAATAGCGAAACCTGTTGAAGAACAGGTAATGCGCGTCGCCGACCTGCTCCGCCGTGGTCACCTGGAACTCGTCCCAGATGTAATGGTAGATCGTCACCGTCGCCGTCTCTTGCACCAGGTCGGCCTCGATATCGCCGGTCTTCTTCTCCTTGCGATGCAGGTCGTAGTTGATGACCATGCGCTCGTACTGATAGCCGTATTTCGGCCTCGCCAGCACCTCCGTGGCGGCGGCCAGCAGCTCGGCATCGTTGGACTTGGCCTCGGGCATTCTGGCCGCGGCCAGGGACTGTACGAACTTGTCGTCCCAAATGCCGATAGCGGCCTGGAAGGCCTGGGTCTGGGCCGCCCTGTCCGGCGCGTCGTCGCGGCCGATCGCGGCATCGAACGCGGCAGCCATTTCCACCGCGGCAAGACCGCTTTCGATATTGGCCAGTGTCTCCTCATATTGGCCCTCGCCAAGCAGACGATTGGCCATGTGGTCGCGGTCCGCCGGGTCGGTCTCTTCGACCCAGGAGACGGTGGAGACGAAGCGCTCCACGTGAGCATCGACGGCAAAGGCGGAATCGGCGAGCGCCTTGTCCAGGGCCTGCGGCCTGGCATGAGACAACTCGTTCATGTTGTAGCGATAGGCATTGCCCTGATCGACCGTCAGCGGCGTCTTGCCCTGGACCGATTGGAGATAGGCGAGGTCCGTATCGACGTGGTCGCGCACCGCGGCAGCGGCCTCGGCAAAGGCGCGTATCGCCGCCTCGCCGGCGTCCGCCGTAAGGGCCTGTGGCACGCGCATGGTGCGAACCCGCTGGTCGATCGCCGCCAGCTCTGCATCGACATCGCCGAGCTGGGCATGCTCGGCCTCGGCCTCCTGCACCCGTTCTTCGAAGGCCTTGGCAATGCGAGCGAAATTGACGAGCACTTTCTGCACACTGGGCAGATCGTTGCTTTGCAAAGCGCCTGCCGCCTCGTTTACGCCGGTCAGGCGCTTGCGCACCGCCTCGACGTCTTCCGCGACCAGATATTGCAGAGGCTGCAGGCGATTGATCATGTCGATCGTCTTGTTGAGGTCGTCGATCAGGGTCGCAGCCACGCCATCGACGATGGCCGTCCTCACGGCGCCGAAATGCTCGGCAAATGCCGTCCATTGCGCGGTGGTCTTGTCCTCGACGCCATCTAGCTCTTGGGCAATCCGCGACAGGTCGCGCAGGAAGCGATCAGCCTTGCCGACATCGCTCATCTGCCGCTCGATCATGCTCAGCTCACGCTCGGCGCGTGCGATCGCATTGTTGTCGGCCTCGTTTCCGCCCTCGGCTGCCGGCGCAGGCGCACCGCCACCGCCACTGCTGGCCGCTTCGGTCGCCAGAACATTGAGCCGCTCGTTCTGGACGTTGTAGTTCGTGGCCGCCGCGCGCCAGGCAGGGTCGTCCTTGGCGTTTATCTGGGTAAGGCGTTGGGCCACCTGGTCGAGCTGGATGCGATAGCGCTTGATCAGCGCCGTATCGCTCGCGGTAACGCCGTCAAGCTCGCCGGCAATGCGCGCGATCTCCTTCTCGGCCGCGGCGATCGCGGGATCGATCGGGCCGGCCGGCGCCTCCTCGACCGCTGCCGGCTCTGGCGCCCCTTCGCCGGGCATGCGGCCCTCGGCGAGGTCGGTCAGCGCCTGTTCCAGGCGCGTCAGCCTGGCATCAGCATCGAGATAGGTCGCATGGTCCTTGTTCGCCGATCCCTCGAGCCGTTGGCGGGTGAGGCCCAGCATGCGCTGCATGCGCTTGATGTTGGCGCCGCGCGAGGGCGTCAGCCCGGGCAGATCTCCTTCCGCGCGCTCGATATCGTAGAGCGCGTTCTTGATCGCCGAATCCGCCGGCTCGTCCTGCGCCAGGGCAGGTGCTGCCAACAGGGCCAAAGCCAGGATCGCATAAGTCACGAAGCGCATCGGTCGTCCCCCTCACTCTCGATTGAGATAGTCCAGCGCCAGGCCCGCCATCAGCCGCATGCCGGTCTCGATCACATCCTCGTCGACCATGAAGCGCGGCGAATGGTTCCAGGCCGCTTCGGCCAGCGGAATGGCCGGCGGGCGGGCGCCCAGGAACAGGTACATCGCCGGCACCTGCTCGGCGAAATAGGCGAAATCCTCGGCCCCCATGATCGGCGCCGTCTCGGCCACGAAGTCGGCCCCCACCACACGCTCCAGGCTGGGAATCAGCGAGGCGACGAGCTCCGGGTTGTTGCGCGTCACAGAATAGGAGAAGTCGAACTCCACCTCGGCCGTCGCCCCGGCACTCGCCGCGATGCTCTCGGCCGTGCGCCGCATGCGCTCCCTGATATCGGCACGCACGTCCTCGTTCAGGGTGCGCACGGTGCCGACAAGCACCGCCTCGTCGGGGATGATGTTGAAGCGCTCGCCGGACTGGAACTGGCCGACGCTGATCACCGCCTCGTGGCGCGTGCCGATCTGGCGCGAGCGGATGGTCTGCAGGCCCATAACGATTTGCGAGGCAACGACGATGGGGTCGATGCCGCGCTCGGGCGCCGAGCCATGAGTCTGCCGGCCACGCACGGTGATCGTAAAGCGATCGAGCGAGGCCAGCATGGCCTCCGGCGCGTAATAGACCCGGTGCAGGTCGTGCGGCGTCACGTGCAGGCCGAAAATCGCCTCAGGCATGGGCTCTTCGAACACGCCTTCCTCAAGCATCATCGCCGCACCACCGTCCTCGCCCGGCGGCGGCCCCTCCTCGGCCGGCTGGAAGATCAGCTGCACCCGGCCCGGAATGCCCTCGCGCATGCCGGCGAGGATCTCCGCCACACCCATCAGCACCGCCACATGCGCGTCGTGGCCGCAGGCATGCATGACGCCAACCTCCTGGCCCTTGTAGGTGGTGCGCACGGTGGAGGCGAAGTCGAGCCCGGTATCCTCGGTCACGGGCAGCGCGTCCATGTCGGCGCGCAGCGCCACCGTCGGGCCGAGGCGCTTGCCGCTGATCGTCGCGGTGACGCCGGTATGGGCGATGCCGGTGCGAATGTTCTCGTAGCCGAGCGCCGCCAGATGCTCGGCGACCAAAGCCGCGGTACGCACTTCGCGATTGCTCAGCTCGGGGTTCTGGTGGATATCGCGGCGCCAGGCGATCGCCTTCGGCGCCAGCTCGGCCGCGGCCTCGTCGATATAGTCGTGATACGGCTCCGCGACGGCAAACGTCGGCGTCAGTGCCAGAATGGCCGCAAGCCAGCCCAATCGTCCCATCTCATTCCCTCCTGCCCCGCATGATCATAGCGCTTCAGCCATTCGGCCGCGCGGCAATTCGCGTATCGTCGATCACCCGATCGCTCGGATGCAGCACGACCTGCTCGCCTTCGTCGATGCCCGTCAGCACTTCGGCGCTGCGATCGTCGAAATGCCCCAGCTCGACCTCGCGGCGCTGCGCGCGCCCATCGGCCGCGACATAAACCGCCCAGCGGTCGCCCTGGCGGAACAAAGCGCCCGCCGGCAGCCGCAGCACCGATTCGGCCGACCAGACGACGATACGCGTCTCGACGCGAAACCCATGCCCAAGCGCCCGCCAGGCCTCGACCGGCGCCACGATATCGATCAGCACATTGACCCGCTGCTCCTCGATACCGAGCGCCGAGACCTTGGTGAAACCATAGGGTTCGACGCGGCGAACGCTCCCCGCCAAGGTCGTATCGCCGCCCCAGCCCTCGATCAGCACTTCGACGCCCTCGGCCACTTGAACGGCATCGGCCGACAGCAAGTCGGCGACGATCTCGAGGTCATGGGGATCGCCGATCTCGACCAGGGGCTCGCCACTCGCCACCACGCCTTCGCTTTCCCGCAAGACCCGCAGCACATGGCCGTCGACCGGCGCCAGGACCGGCACGCAACAGCCACTGCCGGCCGGTTGATCGAAGCCGCCCGCTGCGGGATCGATCAGCTCGGCTCTGGCAATGTCGAGCTCCGACTGGCGCATGGCCTGTGCGGCATCGGCGCTGGCCAGCGCGGCCTCACGCGACGACAGCTCAAGGCGCGCCCGATCCAGCGTGGCTTGCGAGATGGTGCCGCGCTCCGCCAGCGCCGTCGCGCGGTCCCACTCGGCACGGGCGTAGTCAAGCTCGGCAAGCACGCGCTTGCGCTCCGCCGCGGCCAGGGAATGCGCGGCCTCGGCCGCAGCCAGCGCCGCTTCGGCCCGCCTGCGGCTGCGCAGGTCGAGGAAGGTCGGCTCTGTCTCCTGCAAGGTGGCGAGGACCGTGGTGCCCGCAGTGACGGCATCGCCGGCGCGCACCTCTATGCGATCGATACGCCCGGGCAGCGGCGAGGAGACCACATAGACATCGCGCACACGCGTCTCGCCTTCCTCGTCGATGGTCACGCGCATCGGCGCCCGCTCGACAGGCGCAAGATCGACAGCGACCGGTTGCGGGCGGAACAGATAGCCCAGCACCACGGCGAGAGCGATGCCGACAAGGGCGATGACCAGCGTACGACGCGACATGTCTCTCCTATTCCCTCGTCTTCAAGACCGCCACCAGGTCGAGGCCCGCAACGCGACGCACGATCAGGCCGCCGCAGAGCAGCGCCGAAGCGGCCACCACGGCAATGGCGGTGCCGTAGGTCGCCGGCTCGACGACCAGAGGCACGCGATAGAGGTCGCTCTGCAGGCCGAGACTCATGGCCCAGGCCAACACGCGGCCGATCGCGCAACCGATGGGCAAGGCCAGCAACGCCAGGATCGCCAACTCGCCCAGCAGTATGAACGACACCTCGCGGCGGCGGAAGCCGAGCACGCGCAGGGATGCCAGTTCGCGGGCGCGCTCGGAAAGCGCGATCTGGGCCGCGTTGTAGACCACACCGAAGGCGATCAGCCCGGCAAAGCCGATGTTGAAGGTGGTCATCAGCAACAGGTTCTCGGCCAGGGTCTCGCGCACCTTGGCCAGTGCCTGGGTCATGATCACGATGTCGGCCACCGCCGGCAGATCCTTGATCCGGTGATAAAGGCGGCTTGTCTCGGCCGTATCCGACAGCAAATGCGCGCCGGAAATCGACGGGCCCTCGCCCATGAAGCGGTTGAGCGCCGCCATGTCCATGGTCGCCTCGGCCCCGATGACATCCTCGACCAGGGCGGTCACAGGCAAGGCGCGGGCCGGCCGGCGGCCCTCCATGGCTTCCACATGCAGCCAGTCACCGCGCCCGACGCCGAGCTCGCCTGCCAGCCACGACGACAGCATCAGGCCCTCCGGCGGCGGCACCAACGGCTCTGCGTCGGCACCGATAGGCCGGCTGAGGACGGCGTCCGGCGCGATGCCGGTGATGGCGCTGCGGCGGCTACGATGGCCGAAGCTTAGGCGCACCGGCACGCTGCGGAAGGGCTCTACCCGGCGCACACCGGGCAGGCGCGCAATCTCATGCATGGCGCCGATGCCAAGCGGGCCGGTGAAGGCGACGGAAACGTCCTGACGGTTGCTCTGGTGAAAATGCACATCGAGCATCAGGTCGACCGCATCGATCATCCACATCGAGGCTACGAGCACGGCGACCGCCATGGCCAGGCTGACGGTGGTCAGCGCCGCGCGCAGGGGCCAGCGGAAGATGTGGCGGAAGATCATGTGCGTGGATGGCAGCAGCGCGCGCCCCATCGCAGCCAGGACACCCGGCCCATGGCGATAGCGCGGCGGGGCCGGCGGCTGCATGGCCACGGCGGGCGGCAGGCGCACCACACGTCGCAACGCGGCCACCGTTCCCAGCGCCGCTGCGGCGAACGCCACCAGCACCGACCCCACGATAACGGGTGCACCGATCTCGTAATGCAGGAAGGGAAAGCGGAAGAACTGGGTGTAAAGCTCGGCCAGACCGCGGCCGAACCAGATTCCGGTGCCGAGGCCGAGCAGCGACCCCGCAAGGACAATGCTGCCGACCAGCTTGCCGTAATGCCAGCCCACCGCCATGTCGCGATAGCCGAGCGCCTTGAGCAGGCCGATCTGCTCGCGCTGGGTCGCCACCAGACGACCCACGACGATGTTGAGCAGGAAGGCCGCGACGCCGAGGAAGATCGGCGGCACGAGCCGCGCCATCGAAGCCAGTTCCTTCATCTCGCCGTCGAGGAACCAATTCGAGGTCTGCCTGTCGCGCCCATAGGCCCCCGTGCCGCCAAAGGGCTCGAGCAGGCGGTCGATGGCGGCGATGGCCGCCGGCTCCGAGGCACCAGGCAGCAACGCCAGGCTGACATCGTTGAAAGCGCCGGTCATGTCGGTGACGGCTGCCAAGGCGCGCTCCTCCATCCACAGCACTGCGAAGCGACGGTCGTCCGGCACCAGCGAGCCGGGGCCGATGGCGTAGACATATTCCGGCGAGAGGGCGACGCCGACCACCGTCAGCTGCCGCGCGACACCGTTGATCGTGGCCCGCACGGTATCGCCCGGCACCATCTCGTGGGCTTCCGCGAAGGCCTCGCCGACCACCACCTCAGTCGCCCTGCCGGGCGCCGGACGGCGGCCCACGCGCATGGCGATATCGTTCAGCACGGCCTCGCCGCGCCCCGGCAGCGACAGCACCCGCGCCGTGGCGGGCTCCGACATACCCGCAACATCGAGCGTTGCCGCGGTGCTAACGCGCGTATCCACTGCCGCGACGCCGGGCACCTCGGCCAAGCGCCGGGTCAGCCTTTGCGGCGCCCGCTTCACATGCGCGAAGACATCGGCGAAGCGATATCGCTCGTAATAGCTATCGCGGGTCTGCTCGAGCGAGCGCAGCATGCCGAGCGCCATCACGGACATGGCGACACCGCAGGCCAGCACCAGCGCGATCGCCAGCGCCTGGCCACGCAGATGCCAGAGGTCGCGGATCAGCTTGCGGTCGAGGGCGCGCATCTACCAGGCCAGCTCCGCCGGCGCCTTGCGGCTGGTGTTGCGGCGCTCCTCGACCACCTGACCGTCGGCGAAGGCAATGACCCGGTCAGCCATGTCGGCTATCACCGCATTGTGGGTGATCAGAGCCGTGCAAGTGCCAAGCTCGCGATTGACCCGCTCGATGGCTTCCAGCACCACCACGCCGGTGCGGCTGTCGAGCGCGCCGGTGGGCTCGTCGCAAAGCAGCACGTCGGGTTGCTTGGCGATGGCCCGCGCAATGGCCACCCGCTGCTGCTCGCCGCCCGACAGCTCGGCGGGAAAATGATCGGCGCGGGGGTCCAGCTCGACCAGGCCCAGGGCCTCGGCCGGATCCATAGGCGCTGCCGCGATCTCGGTCACCAGCGCGACATTCTCCCGCGCGGTCAGGCTCGGCACCAGATTGTAGAACTGGAAGACGAAGCCGACATGGCGGCGGCGAAACTCGGTCAGGCCGTTGTCGTCGAGCGCCGTAAGATCCTGGCCGCGAAAGCTGACCGTGCCCGCGGTGGGCACATCGAGGCCGCCGAGAATGTTGAGAAAGGTCGACTTGCCGCTACCCGACGGCCCCAGCAGGACCACCAGTTCCCCGGCATGCAGCTCGACATCGACGCCGCGCAGGGCGTGCACGGCCGCGTCGCCCTCGCCATAGACCTTGGTGATGCCGGCGGCGCGGAAGGTGACCGCCTTCTCGCTCGTATCCATGCCTCGAAGGTGGCCCATGCGCGCGGCGGGCGCAACCGCTCGTCACTCGCGCCGATCCGCATTATGCTGCCCTCCCCGCCGACGGAGAGATGCCATGCTGCTGACACCGGAACACGAGGCCTTGCGCGATTCCGCGCGCCGCTTCATCGATCAGGAAGTCAATCCCTATGTCGATGACTGGGAGGAAGCGGAGATATTTCCCGCCCACGAGCTTTTCAAGAAGCTCGGCGATGCGGGCTTTCTCGGCATCCACAAGCCGGAGAAATATGGCGGCATGGGGCTCGATTATTCCTATGCCATGATCTTTGCCGAGGCGCTGGGTCACATCCGCTGCGGCGGCGTGCCGATGGCGGTCGGCGTACAGACGGATATGTGCACGCCGGCGCTGGCGCGCTTCGGCAGCGAGGAACTCTGCAAGGAATTCCTGGTGCCGGCCATTGCCGGCGACATGGTCGGCTGCATCGGAGTCAGCGAACCCGAGGCGGGCTCGGACGTTGCCGGCATCCGCACCCGCGCGCGCTCGGACGGCGACGACTATGTCATCGACGGCGGCAAGATGTGGATCACCAACAGCATCCAGGCGGACTGGATGTGCCTGCTCGCCAACACTTCCGACGAGGGGGCGCCCCACCGCAACAAGTCGCTGATCATGGTGCCGATGGATACGCCCGGCGTGACCGTGGCGCGCAAGCTCAAGAAGCTCGGCTGTGCTTCGTCGGATACGGGCCAGATCCATTTCGAAAACGTGCGCGTGCCCAAGCGCAACCGCATCGGCGAGGAAGGCCACGGCTTTACCTATCAGATGATGCAGTTCCAGGAGGAACGCCTGTGGGCGGCGGCAAGCTGTATCGGCGCCCTGGAAGATGCCATCGAGGAGGTCGCCGACTATACCGGCTCGCGCCGCGCCTTCGGTGGCGCGCTGCTCGACAACCAGGTCATCCAGTTCCGCCTGTCGGAGCTGGCGACGGAAGTGGAGATGCTGCGGGCGCTGACCTACCAGGCCTGCGAGCAGTATGTCTCGGGCCAGGACGTCACCACGCTCGCCTCCATGGCCAAGCTCAAGGCCGGGCGCCTGAGCCGCGAGGTCACCGACTCCTGCCTGCAATATTACGGCGGCCAGGGCTACATGTGGGACGCGCGCATCTCCCGCCACTTCCGCGACGCCCGCCTCGGCTCGATCGGCGGCGGCGCCGACGAAATCATGCTCGGCATTATCGCCAAGCGGCGCAACTTCGTCGGTCAGCGCCAGACATGATTCGCAAGCTTCTTATCGCCAATCGCGGCGAGATCGCCGTCCGCGTCATCACCACCGCCAAACGCATGGGGGTGGCCACCGTCGCGGTCTACAGCGATGCCGACGCCACCGCGCCCCATGTTCTTGCTGCCGACCAGGCGGAACGCATCGGCCCGCCGCGGGCAAGCGACTCCTACCTCTCCATCGAGGCGCTGCTGGCCGCAGCCGAGCGCAGCGGCGCCGATGCTGTGCATCCGGGCTACGGCTTCCTCTCGGAAAGCGCGGCCTTTGCCCAGGCCTGTGCCGATGCGGGGCTGACCTTCGTCGGCCCCTCGCCCGAAGCCATCTCGGCCATGGGCGACAAGCGCCGGGCCAAGGAGATCATGATCGAGGCGGGCGTACCCTGCGTGCCCGGCTGGCACGACGAGGGCGCGGACGAGGCGGCATTGGCCGCAGCCGCGCGCGATCTCGGGCTGCCGCTCCTCGTCAAGGCATCCGCCGGCGGTGGCGGGCGCGGCATGCGCATCGTGACGGAGGTCGACAAGATCGAGGCCGCCTTGACCTCCGCCCGCAACGAGGCCGAGGCCGGCTTCGGCGACGGCAGCCTGATCCTGGAGAAGGTCATCGACCCGGCACGCCATGTCGAGGTACAGGTGATGGGCGATTCCCACGGCGCCGTGGTGCATCTCGGCGCCCGCGACTGCTCCCTGCAGCGCCGCCACCAGAAGGTCATCGAGGAGACACCGCCGCCGGGGCTGCCGGCCGCCATGGTCGCGGATCTGTGCGCCGCGGCGGTGACGGCGGCCAAGGCCATCGACTATGTCGGCGCCGGCACGGTCGAGTTCCTGGTCGGCGACGGCGGCTTCTATTTTCTCGAGATGAACACCCGCCTGCAGGTCGAGCATCCCGTGACCGAGATGATCACCAATCTCGACCTGGTGGCCTGGCAACTGCAGATCGCCGCTGGTGGGCCCTTACCGCTGACGCAGGACGCCATAGCCTTTTCCGGCCACGCCATGGAGGCGCGCCTCTACGCCGAGGATCCGGCCACGCTGCTGCCGCGCACGGGTACGGTGCTGGACTGGCAGCCGGCGAGTGGTGACGGAGTCCGCATCGATGCCGGCATTGCCACGAGCAGCGAGATCGGCATCCACTACGACCCCCTGCTGGCCAAGATCATCGCGCACGGACCCGACCGCGAAATCGCCCGCCGGCGCCTTGCCAAGGCCATCGGCGATACCTGCCTGCTCGGCGCCACCACCAACAAGGCTTATTTGCTGGCGCTGCTGGCCCTGCCGGATTTCGTCGCGGGCAAGCCGACGACGGCCCTGGCGGCCGATGTCGAGATTGCCGCCGAGCCCGGCGAAGAGACCCTTGCCCTGGCGGCAGCGACGGTCTTTCGCGCTTCGATCGATGGCGAGCCCGATCCCTGGCGCAGTGCCGGCGAGGCGCTCTGGCCCTTGGTTTTGGGCGAAGGCAAGCGCAAGCATCGGGTAACGGTTGCCATGCTCGCAGACGGCAACTACCAGGTCGACTCGCAAATTGTGCTCGCCGCTGACCTGCCCCATGCCGCAAGCGAAGGTGAACAGCTCTGGCTCGATGCGGGAGACGGTGCCCGGGCCTGGGAAGACTTCACCTATGCCCCCGCTGAGCCGCCGACTGCGGGGGCGGACGGGAAAGTCCCGGCGCCTATCCCCGGCCGCGTCGCCAAAGTCGCGGTAAGCGTCGGCGACACGGTCGTAGCGGGTGCGCTGCTCGCAATCATCGAATCCATGAAGATCGAGCACGCCATCACCGCACCCGTGGCCGGAAAGATAACCCGGCTCGCCGTGGCGGAGGGCGACCAGGTGGCCGCCCGCGCGCCGTTGGCGGATATCGAGACCTAGACCAGCACCATGCCGTCTTCGGTGCGCGTCGGCACCGAGTCATCGCTGCCGAGCTTCATCTCGTGGTGGGCGGCGCCGGCCGGGATCATGGGGAACACGTTTTCCAGCTTCTCGACCATGATATCGGCGACGACCGGCCCGTCATGGGCGATCATCTCGGCGATCACGTCGTCGAGCTCGGCCGGCTTGGTCGCGCGCAAGCCCTTAATGCCAAAGGATTCCGCAAGTGCCACGAAATCCGGCAGAGAATCCGTGTAGCTCTCCGAATAGCGCCCGCCGTGGAAGAACTCCTGCCACTGGCGCACCATGCCGAGATATTCGTTGTTGAGGATGAACACCTTGAGCGGCAGGCGGTACTGACGCACCGTCGACAGCTCCTGCATGTTCATCAGGAACGAGGCCTCGCCGGAGATGTCGATCACCAGCGACTCCGGATGCGCGGTCTGCACACCAACGGCGGAGGGAAAGCCGTAGCCCATGGTGCCGAGCCCGCCAGAGGTCATGAAGCGATGGGGCTCTTCGATGGCGAGATACTGCGCCGCCCACATCTGGTGCTGGCCGACCTCGGTGGTGAAGTAGACATCGCGGCCTTCGATATGCTCCTGCAAGCGCTGCAGGGCGAATTGCGGCTTGATGGCCTTCTTGCTCTGGGCATAGCGCAGGCAATCCTTGGCACGCCACTTATCGATCTGCTGCCACCATTTCTTGACCGCGGACTTGCGGGTACGCCGCTTGCGCTTTTTCAGGCCCGTCAGAATATCGTCGAGCACGTTGGCGACATCGCCGATCAACGGCACGTCTATGGACACGTTCTTATTGATCGACGAGGGGTCGATGTCGATGTGGATCTTGGTCGAGCCCGGCGAGAAATCCGACAGACGCCCCGTCACACGGTCGTCGAAGCGCGCACCCACTGCCAGCATCACATCGCAATCGTGCATGGCGAGGTTGGCTTCATAAGTGCCGTGCATGCCGAGCATGCCGAGCGACTGGGGATCGCTCGCAGGATATGCGCCGAGGCCCATCAGGGTTTGCGTGACCGGGAATTTGGTCAGCGCGGCCAGCTCGCGCAGCAGCTTGCTCGCGCGCAGCCCGGAATTGATCACGCCGCCGCCGGCATAGATGATCGGCCGTTCCGCCTCGGCGAGCAGCTTCACGGTCTCCGCAACGCGCTTGTACGGCGCCTTAACCTTGGGCCGGTAGGTGCGGTGCTGGACCTCGCCGATCGGCTCGTAGTCGGTGCTTTCGTTGACCACGTCCTTGGGCAGATCGACGACCACCGGCCCGGGCCGCCCCGACTTCGCCACATGGAAGGCTTCCGCCATGACGCGCGCGAGGTCGTTCACGTCCTTGACCAGGTAATTGTGCTTGGTGCAGGGCCGCGTGATGCCGACCGTATCGGCTTCCTGGAAGGCATCGTTGCCGATCAGGTGGGTCGGCACCTGACCGGTGAGGCAAACCACCGGGATCGAATCCATCATGGCATCGGCGAGGCCGGTCACGGCGTTGGTCGCGCCGGGCCCGGAGGTCACCAGCACGGCGCCGACCTTGCCGGTCGAGCGCGCATAACCCTCCGCCGCATGTACCGCCGCCTGCTCGTGGCGGGTCAGCACGTGGCGCAGCTGGTTCTGCTTAAAAAGCGCGTCATAGATCGGCAGTACGGCGCCGCCCGGATAGCCGAAAATGACGTCAACGCCCTGGTCCACCAGGGATCGAATGACAATCTCGCCTCCAAGCAGCTTCATCGGTGCCTCCATATCCGGCCGAACGCGGCCTCAAAGGGCGCGCAAGCTAGTCGCCGCGCGGTCTCCGGTCAACAGGAAGCTGGCAACGGCGGCCACCGCGCGCTCATCCAGATCGGGCCCGGGAGTCAGGATCATGTCCGCATCGTACTGGTGACGGAACCAGGTGAGTTGGCGCTTGGCATAGCGGCGGGTGGCTTGTTGGGCACGGCGCAAGGCTTCGCCACGATCGATATCCCCTCTCAGATGCGCCGCAATGGCATCCACGCCGAGGGCCTTCATGGCCGGCAATTCGGGGTCCAGCCCCAAGGCGACCAAGGCGGCCACTTCTTCAAGCGCACCGGCAGCGAACATCGCCTCGAGACGGGCATCGCAGGCGGCATAGAGCGCCTCCCGCGCGGGCAACAGCAACAGCTTCAATGCGGGCCATTCGAGGGCATCTGCACCCTCGGTGCGCCAGTCCTCGAAGGACCGGCCGCTCGCCTCCACGACCTCCCAGGCGCGGATCAGGCGTTGGCGGTCGCCCGGCGCAATGCGGGCCGCGGCGGCTGGATCCCGTTCGGCCAAAGCGTCGCGAAAGCGCGCCTCGCCCAAGCTCTCAAAGCGAGTGCGGGCAGCCTCGCGTACGTCTGGCGGAATGTCGGGCATCGGCGACAGGCCTGCGAGCAGCGCGCGAATATAAAGCCCGCTGCCGCCGACCACCATCGGCACCTGCGAGGCGGCAAACGCGTCTTTGATCGCCGTCAGCGCGAGCGCCCGCCATTGCGCTGCGGAGCATGCCGTATCGGCCGACATCACGCCGTAGAGCCGGTGCGGCACGCGTGTCTCTTCCGCCGCCTCGGGGCGCGCCGTCAGCAGCCGCAGCTCGCGATAGACCTGCATGCTGTCGGCGTTTATAAGAACCGCACTGCGGCCATGCTCGGCCAAGCCTTCAGCGATAGCCAATGCCAGTGACGACTTGCCCGATGCCGTCGGCCCGGCAAGCACCACGACCTTCTCTCTTGCGCCCTGCGGCCGATCGGTCACGCCATTTGTCATGAGCAGCATCCTCACACTGATCGCCGCTCCCGGTAAAGCACAGCTGACCGGCAACATCCTTGGTGCGGTTCAAGCAGCCTTGGAAGCGGCCGGCGCAGCCTCTGATGTGCCGATCGCTCTGGCGCCGGATGAAGCCTTCGACCTGCCATTTGCCGACATCCCACCGGCGGAAGCGACTACCACTGTGCGCGAGGTGCTTGCCGGCGAGGCGATAGACGCAGTCGCCCAAGCGGCAGCTGGCCGCCGCAAGGCGCTGCTGGTGGCCGACATGGATTCGACGATCATCGACGGCGAAACCATCGATGCCATGGCGGCGCTCACCGGACAGGGCGCGGAGGTCTCGGCGATCACGGCGGCGGCCATGCGGGGCGAGCTCGATTTCACCGATTCCCTGCGCCGACGCGTGGCACTGTTCGCGGAATGTGGCGAGAGCCTGCTGGAGCGGGTACGCGACGAAGAGATCCGCCTCAATCCGGGCGCCCGCGCCTTGCTGGCGACCATGCGTGCGCACGGCGCTTATACGGTCCTGGTCTCAGGTGGCTTTACGCTGTTCACGGAACATGTGGCGGCCCTGGCCGGCTTCGATGCCCATCAGGGCAACCGGGTCGAGATCGCCAACGAGCGGCTGACGGGAAAGGTGATGGAGCCGATCATCAACCGGGACGGCAAACGCCGGGCCCTGCGCGCCATTGAGGCGGAACGCGGCATCGCCAACGAAGCGGTGCTCGCGGTCGGCGATGGCGCCAACGATCTCGACATGCTGGCAGCAGCGGGCCTGGGCGTCGCCTATCACGCCAAGCCCGCGGTCGCCGAAGCAACATCGGCGCGCATCGACCACGCCGATCTCACGGCGCTTCTCTATGTGCAGGGATACCGGGCCGACGAGATACTCGCCGGCCCGTAAGGTTCAGCTGTCGAGCAGGCGTAGGGCGATGAACTGAAGATCGCCCTGGCGGTCGAGCAGCAACAACACCGTGCTTTTGTCGTGTTCGCGGTGCTCTTCGACCTTGGCCTGGACATCGGCCGGCGTGCTGACTTCTTCCTGACCGACCTCGACGATGATGTCGCCGGGCTGCACGCCCTTCTCGGCGGCCACGCCACTGGCATCGACAGCGACCACCATGACACCGTTGACGTCTTCCTGGATCTGGAACTCGCTACGCAGCTCGTCGGTCAACGGCGAAAGCGTCAGGCCAAGCGACGTCACCACCGATGGCATGGGCGCCTCGGGCTCGGGCAATGCCGTGGATGCGACCTGGGTGCCGGTCTCGTCGAGCCGGCCGACGGTCACCGGCAAGGCAACCACGACGCCGTCGCGCCAGACTTCCACGGTCACCTGCTTGTCGATCTGGGTCTCGGCAACGATGCGCGGCAAACGCCGCATGGTCTCGACCGACTTGCCGTCGAAGGTGATGATGACATCGCCGACCTCGATGCCGGCGGCGGCCGCCGGGCTGTCCGCCGACACGCTCGCCACCAGGGCGCCGCGGGAACGGTCCAGCCCAAGGCTCTCCGCCAGATCCTCAGTGACGGTCTGGATGCGAACGCCGAGCCAGCCGCGCCGGGTCTCGCCATATTCGCGGAGCTGGTGCACCACGTGGCGGGCCAGGTTCGAGGGCACGGCGAAGCCGATGCCGACACTACCGCCGGAGGGCGAGTAGATCGCCGTGTTGATGCCGATCACAAGGCCGTCCATGTTGAACAGCGGGCCACCGGAATTGCCGCGGTTGATCGAGGCATCGGTCTGCAGGAAGTCGTCGAAGGGGCCTGCATTTATGTCTCGCGCCCGGGCCGAGATTATGCCCGCGGTGACAGTATTGCCGAGGCCGAAGGGATTGCCGATGGCAACCACCCAGTGGCCCACCCTGGCGCCATCCGAATCGCCCCAGTCGACCGCGTTCAACGGCCCCTCGGGCTCGACCTTGAGCACGGCGACATCGGTCTTCGGGTCGTGCCCGACCAGCTCGGCCTTCAGCGACGTCTCGTCGGCGAAGGTCACGGTGATCTCGGCAGCGTCGGCGATGACGTGGTTGTTGGTAACGATGTAGCCGGCGGAATCGATAACGAAGCCGGATCCGAGCGACGTCGTGCGAGGCTGTGGCCGGCCCTCCGGCGCCTCGCCCTCGCGATCAAAGAAATCGCGGAAGAACTCCTCGAAGGGCGATCCCGGGGGAAACTGCGGCACCGGCGGCCGGTCGCCCTGGAAATTCTCCACCTCCTGGGTGGTCGAGATATTCACCACCGCAGGCACCAGCCTATCGGCCAGGTCGGCGAAATCCTCTGGTCCGCCGGCTGCGTGGGCGGAAAAGCCGGCCGGCAAAAAGACAACCAGCAGCGCCGTGGCGGCAGCAGCAACGTGGCGTGGAATCAAAGGTCGATCCTCCAATACGGGAGCGCGCCGCCGGCCAATGCCGGCGCGACGCATGAGCGTCTTTAAGGTAGAGGCTCGCCCCTCGCGTTTCAAGAAAGCCCCCGTGGCGAAGTCAGCCACGTATGGCCCAAACCATGGCAACGCCGAAGCCGGCCGCCACGAGCCCGCCGATGCGCAGCGTCGAAGGCGACATTTCCTGCGCCTTCAGCGCCATGGCGCGCATCTGGTCCGGAAACAGAGCCCAGGCCGCCCCTTCGATAACCAGCACCAAGGCCAATGCCGTCCAGAAGTCGCCGATCAGCGAGGCTCCTCTGGCGCGCTGAATTCGGTCGCGCCGAAGTAACGGAAGAATTCGCTATCCGGCGACAGCACCATAGTGGTGTCGCCACTGCCCAGTGCGTTCTGGTAGGCCTGCATGGAGCGGTAGAAGGCGAAGAAATCCGGATCCCGGCTGAAGGCTTCGGCGAAGATTCGGTTGGATTCGCCTTCGCCCTCACCACGCAGGATCTGGCCCTCGCGTTCGGCCTCGGCGACTATGACGACCCGCTCGCGGTCGGCCTCCGCGCGGATGCGCTGGGCTTCCTCGGCGCCTTTTGCGCGCAGCTCCGCCGCTTCCTGCTGACGCTCGGTCTGCATGCGCCGGAAGACGGCTTCGGAGTTGGCCTGGGGCAGATCGGCATGCTTGATGCGAACGTCGTAGACGCGAATGCCGAATGCCATCGCTTCCTCGCGCACACTGTCGGCAATGCGCTGCATCAGCATTTCGCGATCTTCGGAGATTACGTCCTGCAACGGCACGGTGCCGAGCACCTTACGCAGGTTCGAGTTGATGATAGCTCCGAGCCGCGGCCTGAGCACGTCCTCGGTGCGGACCGTCTGGTAGAACTTCAATGGATCCTCGATCCTGAAGCGCGCGAAGGCGTCAACCACCAGCCGCTTCTGGTCCGAGGCGATCACCTCTTCGGCCGGCGCATCGTAGTCGAGCAGTCGCTTGTCGAGGATGATCGCTTCCTGGACCAGCGGCAACTTCGCGAACAAGCCGGGCTCTTGAATGACGCGCTTCGGCTCGCCGAACTGCAGCACCAGGGCCTGCTCGCGCTGCTCCACGGTGAACAACGAAGCCAGCACGCCGATAATGGCAATGATGGCGACGACCCCCAACAGGGCCTTTACGAAACCGTTCATCGGATCGTCTCCCCGCCGCCGCCAGACTGCGCACGGCGCTGGATTTCCGGCAAGGGCAGGTAGGGCACAACGCTGCTGCCGCCGCCCTCGCTATCGATAATGACTTTGTTCATGTCGGCGAAAACCCGTTCCAGCGTCTCGAGATAGATGCGCTTGCGCGTTACGTCCTTGGCCACGCGATATTGCTCGAAAACCTTGATGAAGCGCTGGGCCGAGCCTTCGGCGCGGGCCACCACTTGCTCCTTGTAGGCTTGGGCCTCGTTGCGCACCTGGGCGGCACGGCCGCGGGCCTCGGGAATGACGCGATTGCGATAGGCGTTGGCTTCGTTGATGGCGCGCTCCTGGTCGGCGCGTGCCCGCTGCACATCGCGATAGTCGTCGATCACCGCCGACGGCGGGTCGGCACGCTGCAGCAGCAGTTCCGTGACCAGAATACCGGACCGGTATTCGTCGAGGATCGCCTGGGCCAGATCGGCGGCCTGGGTAGCGACTTCCTGGCGACCCTCGGCGAGGGCGGAGGCAATGGCCGAATCGCCGATCACCTCGCGCATGGCGCTTTCCGCCGCCAGCTTCACCGTCTCATCCGGATTGCGGATGTTGAAGGTGAAGGCTTCGGCATCGCTGACCTGCCATTGCACGACGAAGCTGATGTCGATGATGTTCTCGTCGCCGGTCAGCATCAGGCTTTCCTGCTCGACCCGCTGGTTGCCACGATCTCCGACCTCGACACGGCGCACGGTCAGCACGGGGACCTTGATCACCGATTCAACGGGGAAGGGCAGGTGCAGATGCAGGCCCGGGTCCGTGGTGCGGTGGTATTCGCCGAAGCGCAACACCAGCGCCTGTTCCTCGGGCTCGACCGTGTAGACACCGCTAAAAGCCCATAGCACCAGCGCTAGCAGAATTGCGAGCAGCAATCCCTTGCCGCCGAATCCGCCCGGCAGCACGGTACGCATGCGATCCTGGCCCCGGCGCAGCAGATCCTCGAGATCCGGGCCCTGGGGAGAGCCTCCGCCTCCACCGCCGCCACCGCCCCATGGGCCGCCGCCGCCATTACCACCGTTGCCGTTGCCGCCGCCGCGCGGTCCCCATGGGCCGCCACCGCCGCCGCCTTGATTGGTCCAAGGCATGTTCAACCTGTCCCTTCGATAAACGCGTTTCGCCCCGTTGCCGCACCACGATTTGCCGGCCCGCGCGACAAGCCGTATATCTGGCGCGCGCCAAGCCGCGAGGCATGGGGCAGCATATTGGCGGAGTGTGGGGTTTTTCAAGCATGGCGGCGGTAAACGAAGCCGAGATTCAAGCAGCACTGGCCGGCATTGCCGTGCCGGGGCGCGATGGCGACCCGATTTCTCTCGGCATGGTGTCGGGATTGGTGGTCAAGGACGGCAATGTCGGCTTCTCGATCGAGATCGATCCGGCCGACCACGAAGTCATGGAGGGCTTGCGAAAAATTTGCGAGCAGACCGTGCATGCGCTGCCCGGCGTGGTCTCGGTAACGGCCGTGCTGACAGCCGAGCGCGAGGCGCCGCAGGCCGCGCCACAGGCCGCACCCACACAGCCTGACGCCGGCGGCATTCCCGGCATCGGCGCCATCATCGCCGTGGCCAGCGGCAAGGGCGGTGTCGGCAAATCGACGGTGGCGGTCAATCTGGCCCTGGCACTGGCCGCCAACGGCAGCCGTGTGGGCATTCTCGACGCCGACATCTACGGCCCCTCGCTGCCTCGCATGCTGGGACTGGCCGGCGGGCGGCCCGAATCGGCCGACGGGCGCGTGCTCGAGCCCATGCGCGGCTACGGCGTCGCCTGCATGTCCATGGGCTTCCTGATCGAGGAAGACACGCCGATGATCTGGCGCGGGCCGATGGTGCAAGGCGCGCTCGAGCAGATGCTGCGCGACGTCGCCTGGGGCGAGCTCGACGTGATGGTGGTGGACATGCCGCCCGGCACCGGCGATGCCCAGCTCACCATGGCCCAGCGCGTGCCGCTGGCGGGCGCGGTCATCGTCTCGACGCCCCAGGACATCGCCCTGCTCGACGCCCGCAAGGGCCTCAACATGTTCCGCAAGGTCGATGTGCCCGTGCTCGGCATCATCGAGAACATGAGCTACTACGTCTGTCCCGACTGCGGCCACCGGGCCGAGATTTTCGGCCATGGCGGCGCCCGGGATACGGCGGCCAAGCTGGGGGTCGATTTTCTCGGCGAAGTCCCGCTCGACATCGAGATCCGCGAGACCTCCGACGACGGCAGGCCCATCGTCGTCTCCCACGCCGACAGTCCCCACGCGCAGGTGTTTCGCGATATCGCAGCAAATATCAGCGCCAAGCTTTCCGGCGGCACGGCAAAGGCGCCGCCGAAGATCGTGGTCGATTAGCGCTCCAGCACCGCCATCAGCTCGCGCCATTCGCGCGGGCTGAGGCCGCTGTCGGCCTGCTCCACGGCCTCGCCGTCAAGCATGCGCTTGACCACCGCGAGCGCCGGTGCGGAGAGCGACGTGGCGCCATAGGCGTAGTCCATGAAGGCGCCGTAGGTGGCGGGGACCCAGGCTTGCAACACCTGCTCGAGCATGACGTCGGCATAGGCGCGAATCTCGTATTGGGCGTGGCTGTCGGCGCGCAGCGAGAGGAAATGCAGCAGATTGTGCAAATCGGTCTTCCAGTACCATTGGGTATAGAAGCCGAGGTTGAGGTTCATGCGCGCCAGCTCGCGGGCAAGGCCCGTGCGTGACGAATCGATGGCCTCGCCCTCGTCGTCCTCGTTGAGCATCTCGACATAATGGGCGTGGGCCTGCTCGGCATCGTCGCGCAGCATGTCGAGCACGCGCGCGGCTTCCGCGCCCTCGAGCACCTCGCCGCGGCCCTGGCGATTCGACGTCGACTGCACCGCCAGATGCTCGGGCGCCGGCAGATAGAACTCGTTGTCGAGAATCGAATAGCGCGCGGAGTATTCGTTGACATTGGCCGTGCGGTGGCGAATCCACTGCCTGGCGACGAAAATAGGCAGCTTGACGTGGAATTTGATCTCGCACATCTCGAACGGCGTGGTGTGGCGATGGCGCAGGAGATAGCGAATCAGGCCTTTGTCCTCGTGCACTTTGCGCGTGCCCGTGCCGTAGGAGACACGCGCCGCCTGCACCACGGCGCTATCGTCGCCCATGTAGTCGATCACCCGCACGAAGCCGTGATCGAGCACCGCAAAGGCCTGGTAGAGGATGGCCTCCAGCGTCGGGACCGTGGCACGCAGCGTCGCCCGGGCCTGTGACCTCTGGGCAGCCACTTGCGCGGCCTGCGCCTTGCTCAACACGTCATTTTTATCAGCCATCGCCATCCCCTGCCCGCGGTAGGTCTTCCGAATCGCCGCCTCAAGCTTTATATACAAGGCGTCGGCTCTGCCGACTATGGCGATAAACGCGCTATGAAATAAGCGTCATGGACCCGGGGGCAGTGCCCGGCGCCTCCACCAATCTGCCGCGGTCCTGGCCGCAGGCCACGGGGGCGAAACAGGTTCGACATGCGTGGTAAAGATAGTGTCTTCGCTCGGCATGGTACCGCCGTTATCGGGCCAAAAGCATAGTTGCCAACGACAACTACGCGGAGATGCAGCTCGCTGCGTAAGCAGTCAGCTATCTCAAACTAAGTCCTAGGCGGTCGCACGTCTGGGCGGGGTTTGGAGCGCACCCGGCAACAGAAGCGCTCCACTACGCGGCAAGGCGCATGGCGATGGCTGAGAAGACGCTGATATACAAGGACATGGTGGACACGGCGCTGCGCGGTGTCGCCCGCGAAGCGCTGGAACGTGTGGCGGCGCACGGCCTGCCCGGCGAGCACCATTTCTACATCACCTTCCGCACCCATGCCGCGGGCGTCGACGTTCCCGACGACCTGCGTCAGCGCTTCCCGCAAGAGATGACCATCGTCCTGCAGCACCAGTTCTGGGATCTTGCCGTGACGCAGGAAGGCTTTTCGGTGGGCCTGAGCTTTGCCAGCCAACCGTGCCGCCTGGCCATTCCCTTTGCCGCGTTGACGGCCTTCGCCGACCCGCACGTCAATTTCGGGCTGCAATTCGCGGCCGACGAGTCGGAGGCCCCGGAGCAGAACGACGACGTGGCCGACACGCCTGCGGAGGCCGAGGGAGACGACAACGTGGTGACGCTGGAGGCCTTCCGAAAAACCTGACGCGCTCTATAGTGGCGGCCGAATCTCCAGCCTGAAGGTATGCCAGCCATGACCGCGTTCACGTTCCAGGAAATGTTCCCGCTAGGGCCCGACGAGACGCCCTACCGCAAGCTCACCGGCGATTTCGTGACGCGGGCGGATCTCGGCGGCGAGAGCATTCTCAAGATCGATCCCGAGGGCTTGAGTCTGCTCGCCTTCGAGGCCTTCAAGGATATCGCTCATCTGCTGAGGCCGGGACACCTCGCCCAGCTCGCCAAGATTCTTGACGACCCCGAAGCCTCGGCCAACGACAAGTTCGTGGCCTACGAGCTGTTGAAGAACGCCAACATCGCGGCCGGCGGCGTGCTGCCCATGTGCCAGGATACGGGTACGGCCATCGTATTGGCCAAGAAGGGCGAGCGGGTCTGGACCGGCGCCAACGACGAGGAGGCGCTGAGCCGCGGCGTCTATCGCACCTATGCCGAGACCAATTTGCGCTACAGCCAGCTCGCGCCTTTGGCGGGGCTCGAGGAAGTGAACACCCGCAACAACCTGCCAGCACAGCTCGACATACACAGCGTGCCGGGCGATGCCTACAAATTCCTCTTCATCGCCAAGGGCGGCGGCTCGGCCAACAAGACCTTCCTGTTCCAGCAGACGCCCGCCGTGCTGACGCGCGAGCGCCTGCTCGCCTTCTTCGACGAGACCTTGCGCACCCTCGGCACGGCGGCCTGCCCGCCCTATCACCTGTCCGTGGCCATCGGCGGCACGTCGGCCGAGCTCACCCTGAAAGCCGTCAAGCTCGCCTCGTGCCGCTATCTAGACAGCCTGCCTTCGACCTCGGCCGAGGGCACCGGCCATGCCATTCGCGACACCGAGCTGGAAGGGGAGATTCTGGCGCTGACCCGCAATTTCGGCATCGGCGCCCAGTTCGGCGGCAAGTATTTCTGCCACGACGTACGCGCCATCCGCCTGCCGCGCCACGGCGCCAGCGTTCCCATCGGCATCGGCGTCTCCTGCGCCGCGGACCGCCAGGCGCTTGCCAAGATCACGGCGGACGGGCTTTTCCTCGAGCAGCTCGAATCGGATCCCGCGCGCTACATGCCTGATGTGCCGCCTGCCGAGGTAGCAGCCGATTCGGTGGCTATCGACCTGACCCGACCGATGAGCGAGATCCGCCAAACCCTGTCCCGGCAACCGATCAAGACACTCGTCAAGCTCACGGGCCCGATGATCGTCGCCCGCGACGCGGCCCATTCGAAGCTGCGCGCGCGCCTTGAGGCGGGCGAGGACCTGCCGAGCTATTTCAAGGACCACTGCATCTACTATGCCGGCCCCGCCAAGACGCCGGAAGGCTACGCCACCGGCTCCTTCGGCCCGACCACGGCCGGGCGCATGGATGCCTATGTGGACCTTTTCCAGAGCCATGGCGGCTCCATGGTAATGCTGGCGAAAGGCAACCGCTCACAGGCCGTGACAGCCGCCTGCAATGCCCATGGCGGGTTTTACCTCGGCTCCATCGGCGGCCCCGGCGCACGGCTTGCCCAGGATTGCATCAAGAAGGTCGAATGCATCGAATATCCGGAGCTCGGCATGGAGGCGATCTGGCGCATCGAGGTGGAGGACTTCCCCGCCTTCGTCGTGGTCGACGACAAGGGCAACGATTTCTTCTCCGCTTTCACGCCGGACTGAGCACAGCCGGTGTCATGAGCCGGCCGCGCAAGATATCCGTCGTCATAGACGGCCACCCGACCAGCCTGTCATTGGAGCCTGAGTTCTGGGACGCCTTCGTGGATCTTTGCGAAAGCGAGGGCACCCGCCCCGTCGACCGTCTTGCGGCCATAGACCACGGGCGCGACGGCGGTCTCTCGGGCGCGGTTCGCCTAT
>CAYPAX010000031.1:0-39438 GCA_964408735.1 uncultured Rhodospirillaceae bacterium
ATTTTGGACGCCGATTACCCCCGCCAAGGGGTCAATATTCCACGCCGGTTCACAACCATTGATGAAGAACATTGTGGAACGGCCGCCGGGCGACGAAATCCTCATGCCGGGCTAGCCAGCCAGGGCTCCGATGCGCCGCTCTGGAATCGGCACTCCTCCCTTCGGCAAATGCGCCACCGGGAATGGTGCCCTGCGCCTTGTCGGAATAGTAAACGAAGGCGTTGTCCTTGCCGGTTTCCCAAAACCAATCCGACGCCGTTTCGGCAAAATCCCTGAAACGTTCCTCGCTCGTCCTGAGATCGTCCTGCGCACGCCTGCGCGCGTCGATGTCGCTGAAGACGCTCATAAGTGCGCGCTCGCCATCCCAATCGAGCAGGATAGAGTGGTTGTCGAGCCAAATCTCCCGGCCATCCTTGTGCAGCACTCTGATCTCGCACTTATCGGCGACGGCTTCGCCCTTCAGCCTGGCGGCAGCGATGGCGCGGATATTTTCTCGCTCTTCTTCGGGCAGATGTTCTTCGATCGAGCCCAGTGCGAGGATCTCCCGCGGCGACTCGTAGCCAAGCATGTCGGCCAAGGCCTGGTTCGCGTAAAGGATCTCGTCGTAGCGATGGACCAAAACGCCCTGATTGGACATTTCGATCATGCGCCGAAACTTCTCCTCGCTTTCGTGCTCTTTCTGCTGTGCCAGTACGCGATCCGAGATATCCAGCAGGATGCCGTCCCAGACGGTTTCGCCGTCCTCGCCCGTCTGCGGCGCCGCATTGCCGCACAACCAGCGCACTTGTCCGGCCTTGTCGACAATCTTGAAATCGAGAGACCACGGCCCGGCGATGCGTGCCGCATTCCGGGCCGCATCCGCAAATTCCTGTCGCTGATCCTGGTGCACGAAGTCGTCGAGCAGCAGCGGCTCTGCCGCCAACCGCTCAAGATCGACACCGAAAATCTTATGCGCGGCCGAGCTGACATAGCGACAGGACACCTGACCTTGCTCGGTCAGGATGGCCCTGAAAATCACTGCCGGACAGTTTTCTCCGATCCGCAGCACCTGCTAAGACGGATCAGACTTCTCCCCCATTGCACCGCCGAACATGATGGTGCCGCTCCCAAAAAAACTGATACCGCCCCCAACAACCGGCATCGTCATGGTTATGATCGTGTGACGCGCACGATTACCTATCATGCAATTTGGACTTTTCCGACACAATTTCCAGTTTATTCGGTGACATGATGGACTGGGTCCGCGTGCTCTGGCGCCACTGCGGGAGATACCCTACCATCGCTCGACGGTATCAGGGCGAGACGGAGGAACCGATGTCGGAGAGAGCGACAGCGGAATGGCAGAAGACAGCATGCATGCTGTGCCATACCAACTGCGGCCTGGCGGTCCAGCTGGACCCGAGCGGGCGGCAGATCGTACGTGTCAAAGGCGATAAGAGCCACCCGCTATCAAAAGGCTATACGTGCAACAAAGCGCTGCAAATCAATCATTACCAGAATGGTCGTGATAGACTACACGTTCCGCTGCGTAAACGAGCGGATGGCACATTCGAAGAAATCGCCTGGGATACGGCGATAACCGAGATTGCGGCAAAGCTTGTTGCCATTCGCGACAGCCTCGGCGGCGACAAGATCCTCTATTACGGCGGCGGCGGGCAGGGCAATCATCTGCCCGGACTCTATGCCACGGGCCTGCGCCAGGCACTGGGCATCACCTATCGCTCCAGCGCCCTGGCTCAGGAAAAGACGGGCATGGCCTGGGTCAATCAGCGCCTGTTCGGCGCCAATTGGCATGGCGATTTCGAGAATTGCGAAGTTGCGCTCTTCGTCGGCAAGAACCCCTGGCACTCGAACGGCATTCAGCGCGCCCGCGCCGTGCTCAGGCAGATCTCGCGGGACGAAAACCGCTCGATGGTGGTGCTGGATCCGAAACGCACGGAAACCGCCGAGCTTGCCGATTTTCATCTGCAAGTGAAGCCCGGTCGCGACGCCTGGTGTCTCGCTGCCCTGATCGCCGTCATCGTGCAGGAGGACTTGGCGGATCACGATTTCCTCGCTGCCCACGCCGAGGGCGTGGCCGAGACGCTTGCGGTCTTCGCCGACATCGATATCGATGCCTATGCTGAAATCGCCGGGGTCGAGGCCGACCTGATCCGCGGCGCCGCCCGGCGCATTGCGACCGCCGAAAGCATGGCCATGTATGAGGATTTGGGTGTCGAGATGGCGCCCTATTCCACCCTGAACAGTTATCTCAACGGCCTGCTGGTCCTGGTGACCGGACATTTCGCCAAACCGGGCGGCGCCAATATCCCCAGCCATTTCGTGCCGATCTACGCCAAGACCCGGGAAACCGAGGCAGGGTTCCCGTTATCGCCAGTGACGGGCACGCGCCTGCTCGGCGACATGATCCCGTGCAATCTGCTGCCGGACGAGATTCTCGGCGACCATCCCGACAGATTGCGCGCCGCCTTCGTCGAGAGCGCCAACCCCGCCCATTCCCTGGCCGACTCCCGGCGCATGCGCGAAGCCCTCTCGGCGCTGGACCTGCTGGTGGTGGTGGATGTGGCCATGAGCGAAACAGCGATATTGGCGGACTATGTGCTACCCGCCTCCTCCCAGTATGAGAAGTGGGAAGCGACGTTCTTCAATTTCGAGTTCCCGCATAATTTCTTCCACTTGCGCCAGCCGATCATTGCGCCGCTGCCCGGCACTTTGCCGGAAGCCGAGATCCATTCGCGGCTGCTGCAGGCGATCGGCGTCTTCGAGGATGGCGACCTCGACGATCTCAAGGAGATCGCCGGTGCCGACCGCGACGGCTTTGCCAGCGCTTTTTTTGCTGCCATGAAGGCCAATCCGCGCATTGCCGCCTTCCCCATCCACGCCTTGCAGCAGACCCTCGGCCCGACCCTTGGCGACGGCGCCGGAACTGCCGCGGGACTGTGGCTGTCGGCCCATATCTGCGCCCGCAAATATCCCGACTCGGTCGCGCGCGCGGGCTTCGACGGGCCGGCTGCCGGCGAGGCCCTTTTCCAGGCGGCCCTCGACAATCCCTCGGGCTTCATCTTCAGTGCCGACGAGCCGGAAGAGAGCCTGCGGCGCATGCGCGGCAAAGCGAAGCTTTGGCTGCCCGAGATGATCGAAGAGCTGACAAGCCTGAGCGAAGACGCTTTGCCCGGCCGGCGCGACGAGTTCCCGCTGGTTCTCGAGGCGGGCGAACGGCGCGACTACACGGCCATGACCAACATCCGCGATCCCGCCTGGCTCAAGCGCAACGACGCGACCGCGCTGGCGGTCAATCCACGCGACGCGGCCGAGCTCGGTCTGGTCGATGGCGGCAGCGCCGAGCTTGCCACCAAACGCGGCGCGCTGACGGTCATGGTGCGCTGCGACGATCGCATGCGGCCCGGTCACATTTCGCTGCCGAACGGGCTCGGCCTCTCCTATCCGGACGCCGCCGGCATCGACCGCGTAACGGGAGCGCCGCCGAACGAGCTGACGGCAAGCGAGGACCGCGACGCCTTTGCCGGCGCGCCTTCGCGCCGCAAAGGAGGCCAAGAATGCCTGATGCACCGCTAGCCGGAATCCGCATTGTCAATCTGGGCAGCGGCTGGGCCGGGCGGCTCGCCAGCATGCTGCTGGCCGACCAGGGCGCCGACGTCCTTGAGATCGTCAAGCCCGGCCGCGAGAGCCGGCCGGTGGATGTCCTGCTCGATCGCGGCAAGCGGCTGTGGACGCTGGACCTCAAGGACGAGGCCGACAATGCGCGCTGCCGCGAGGCGGCGCTGGATGCCGATCTGGTGATCGAGAATATGCGCGACGGCGCAGTTGCCAAGCTCGGCCTGGACCATGCGGCGCTGGGCGGCGACGGGCGCATCTATATCTCCCTGCCGGGCTTCGCCGCCGGCGACCCGAAGCGCGAGCTGCCGGCCTGGGAAGGCACCATCGATGCGGCGCTCGGCGTCTACACCAATATCAGCCCTGCCGGTCCTGTCCTGGGCGGCGAGCCGATCTATTCCGCCATTCCCATGGCCTCGGCCTATGGCGGCATTCTCGGCGCGGTGTCCGCCTCCATGGCGCTCTACCACCGCCAGCGCACAGGTCAGGGACAGTTCGTCGAGGTGCCGTTGGCAGATGCCGTCATGGCGGCCATGGCATTGCTTATCGCCGAGGTGGAGGGCCAGCCCTCGCGCTACAATTTGCCGGCACTCGACAACGACGTGTTGCACGGCATCTTTCCAGCGCTGCGCGACCTGCGTGCCCACATGACGCCCGAGCAAGTGGCCCAGCTTACAGCCTATGTCGGCAGTCACGGCTCACCGGGCCTGCGCAGTTATGCTTGCGCCGACGGCCGCAAGATCTTCGTCTGCGCCGCGGATCACGTCTACCAGACCCGCACCTTCCTCCAGGTCATAGGCGTTCTCGACAAGGCGATCTCAAACGGCATGGTCGCCGGCAGCCCGTTTTCGGAGAGCGCACAAGGGAACAATTTCCTCCAGGCCGGCACCCTGACCCCGGCATGGCGCAAGCGCCTGATCGGCTGGATCGAGGACGCCGTCAAAGCCAAACCGGCTGCCGAATGGGAAGCGCTCCTGCGCGCCGCCAATGTGCCCGTGACCGTGGTCCAGACCAGCGCCGAATGGCTGGCCGATGAAACCTTGCATGCCGCCGGCGTAACGGTCGATCTCAGTGAGGCGCGCCAGGCAGGGCGTTTCATTTCCATCGAGGGGGACGGCACCTGCTCACCGGATCTGACTCCGGCCTCACAAGCAGATGAAGCTTGGACTGAACCGAAGAGCGACGCCGGCGCAGGCACGGCCGATGCCAATGCCGGCATGCTGCACGGCGTGAAGGTGCTCGACCTCTCCAACATCATCGCCGGGCCGGCGACCGGGCGCACCCTGGCGGAGCATGGCGCCGATGTGATCCGCATCGACCCGCCGGCGCCGCTGGCAGGCCCCTTCTCCACCGTCTGGTTCGGTATCGACGTCAATCAGGGCAAGCGCGCCATCGTGCTCGACCTGAAGAGCGAAGCGGGTCGCGCGGCGCTGGCGCCCCTGGTGCGCGACGCGGATGTGGTGCTGCATAATTTCCTCGACCGCTCGGCGCGTTCCCTCGGCATCGCCCACGATCAGCTCAGCGCGCTGAACCCCGACCTCATCTCCTGCCAGATCAGCGCCTGGGGCGGCTCGAATGGCGGTGCCTACAAGGACGACCCCGCCTTCGATCCGGTGCTGCAATCGGCCTCGGGAATTACGGTGCGTTATGGCTCGAAGGAAGCGCCGCTGCTGCACGGCATTGCCTCCTGCGTCGATTACATCACGGGCTTCTCCGCCGCCCTCGGCATCGCCCAGGCACTGCTCGCGCGCGAGCGCGGCGGGGGCGGCAGCCATGTCAGAACCTCGCTGGCCATGGGCACGCAGATGGTGCAGTTCCCCTTCATGGTGGCGACGGACACCTACCGGCCGGGCGCCGAGCCGAACGGCCAGCAGGCCCGCAACAACGGTCCCGACCAGGGCCTGGTCGAGCTCGCCGATGGCTGGGCCTTTATCGGCTGCCGGCCGGGCGATGGCGAGGCGCTGAGGGCACGGATCGGCGATCCGCAGCAGACGACTCTCGCGCAGCTGCAGCAGGCTTTGGCGGATATGCCCGGCGCCAGTGCCGTCGCCGCGACCACGCTGGCGCAAATCCGGGCCGAGCGCACCGACGACGGCGAGGATGCCGCGTCGAACTGGCTGCAAAGCGGCTCGCTGCGCCTGCGCCGCGGCCCGCACCCTTGCGGCTATCGCACGACGGTGCCCTTGCCGACCTGGATCAGACCCGAGAAGTCCGCCATCAGCACGCTGTATCCGACGCCGGCACCCGGCGCGGACACCATTGCCGTGCTGCGAGAGGCGGGCCATAGCGAGATGGAGGTGGAGGCGCTCATGAAGAGCGGCGCCGCACAAGAAGGTTGGTCGGTGCTTGAACACTACTTGCCACGATAGGGATACTGGACATGGAACCTCTCCGTGATATCGCCCATCTCGGGCATGTTGAGCTGCTGACGCCAAAACCCAGTGAGAGCGAATGGTTCTTCTGCGACATTCTCGGCATGGCCAAGGTCCATGGCGAGGGCCAGTCGATCTATCTGCGCGGTTACGGCGACTATGCCGCAACCACGTTGAAGCTCACCGAATCACCGTCGGCCGGCGTCGGCCATATCGCTTGGCGCACGGTCAGCCCCGAGGCGCTGGAGCGTCGCGCAACAGCAATCGAGGCCGCCGGGCTCGGTATCGGCTGGTCGAATGGCGACTTCGGGCACGGCAAGTGCTACCGCTTCCGCGACCCGGACGGCCACGACATGGAAGTCTATTACGACGAGCAGAAATACGAAGCGCCCGAGGGGATGGGCTCGGCGCTGAAGAACCAGCCCATGCGCACCCCCAACCACGGCGTCGGCGTGCGCAGCAGCGACCATCTCGCCATCCTCTGCAAGGACGTCGGCGCCAACCGGGAATTCGCTCAAGCTACGTTAGGCCTGCAACTGCGCGAGCAAGTGGTCTACAACAATGGCGCCACGGAGATCGGTGCCTGGATGAGCTCGTCGGCAACCCACCACGAGGTCGCCTATGTCACGGACGTCAAAGGCCTGCACGGACGCCTGCACCACTTCTCGCTCTGGGTCGACGAACGCGCCGACGTGCTGCGCGCCGCCGACCTCTATATGGAGAACGGCATCCAGATAGAGGCCGGCCCATCGCGGCACAACAATTCGCAAGGCTTCTACCTCTACGCCATCGAGCCCGGCGGCAACCGCGTCGAGGTCTATACCAGCGGCTTCTTCGTCTTCGCGCCCGACTTCGAGCCGGTGGTCTGGGACGAGGAGAGCCGCGGCGGCGGCGTCTATTGGGGCGAGTCTCTGCCCGAAAGCTTCCTCCACTACGCCACGCCCCACGAGCCCGGCGAAGAGGACTGAGACCATGCCTATCCGCACCATCGACCACGTTGTCGTCATGGCGAGCGATATTCAGCGCTCGATCGCCTTCTACCGCGACACGCTTGGCGGCGAGACGCCGTTCGCGGCAGCCTTTGACGCTGGCGCCCGGAATGTGATGCCGGTGCGCCTCGGCGGCGCCGTGGTCAATGTGCAAAAGCTCGACGAGCCCGCCTATATCGTTGCCGAGCGTCTGGAAGCGGGCACCGTCGATGTCTGCTTCCGCTGGGACGGCGACATCCAGACCGCCATCGACTTTCTCACCGAGCGCGGCGTCACCATCATAGAAGGCCCCGTCCCCCGCCCCGCCGCCGACGGAGTCTGGGGTACCTCGGTCTACTTCCGCGACCCCGACGGCAACCTGCTCGAATTTCTCACCACCGACACGCCGTCCGAGCCGATCTTCTGAGCAACCGTGCCGGTTGTGTCGTCAATGGACGGCGCGTATCCTTTCGCTTAGGGGAAGTGCGGCATGGCTGAGAACTCGGTCACACGGAAGGTTGCGGCGATCCTGGCGGCGGATGCCGTTGGCTATACGCGGCTGATGGCGGACGACGAGACCGCCACCATCGATGCACTCGATAAGGCGCGGGCGGTGTTTGCCGAGCATGTCGAGGCCAACCAGGGCCGCGTGGTGGACACCGCGGGCGACAGCGTGCTGGCTGTCTTCGAGACCACAGAGGGCGCGGTGCATGCGGCTGTTGCGATCCAAGCCAGCCTGTCGGAGATCAACGGGCCGATACCGGAAGCGCGGCGCATGCTGTTCCGCATCGGCGTGCATCTTGGAGATATCCAGGAGAAGGCCGACGGCACGGTCTATGGCGACGGGGTGAACGTCGCGGCGCGCCTGGAAGGTTTGGCGGCAGCAGGCGGCATTGTCGTATCGGACACGGTGCAAAGCACCCTGCGCAGGCGCAGCGACATGCAGTTCAGCGATGCCGGCGAACATGAGGTCAAGAACGTCGCCGAGCCGGTGCGGGCCTACAGCGTCGGCGGCGAAGCGGTGCGGCCCAAGCCGAAGCCGAAATACAAACGCTCTTGGGCACTTGCCGCCGCCGCAGCGGTGGCGGTCGCCATCGTCGGCGGCGGCGCCTGGCTGATGGGGCCGCCAGAGCCGGCGCCAGCGGAAGTCGACCTCGCCGTCACCCTCCCCACTGGCCCCAAGATCGCTGTGCTCCCCTTTGCCAATCCATCCGGAGACCCGGACGAGGAATATTTCAGCGACGGCCTGACCGAGGACATCATCAACCGCCTGACCAATTTTCCCACCTTGCTCGTGTTCGCACGCAACTCGACCAACAAGTACAAAGGGCAGGACATCGACGCGAGCATCATTGCGGACGAGCTCGGCGCAACTTACGTCGTCGAAGGCAGCGTCCGGCGCCTCGAAGGCCAGCTTCGCGTGACGGCGCAATTGCTTGATGCGGCCGACGGCACAAACCTCTGGGCCAAGACCTACGACCGCGATCTGACCGCCGCCAACCTGTTCGCCGTGCAGGACGAGATCACCGAAGGCATCGTCAATGCCATCGGCGACTACGCTGGCGTAATATCGCGATCCGAAGCGGCGCGTGCCGAGCGCAAGCCACCCGAGAGCCTCTCCAGCCTGGAATGCAACTACGTTCTAGATGCCTATTACTGGTCAGGGCCAACAGCAGAAAAACACCTTGAATTACGCGATTGCTTCGAGCGCGCGTTAGCCGAAGACCCCGACGACTTCCTCGTCCATGCCGGCCTGGCCTGGACCTATCGCGACGAGCATATATTCGGCTTCAACCCGATGCCGGACAGCCTGGACCGGGCCCTGGCAGCGGCGCTGCGAGCCGTCGAGCTCGACCGCAACGACGCCACGTCGCATTACGCTGAGGCCCTTGTGCGCTTCAACCGCGGCGACCTCGAGGGGTTTCGCGTGGCGGCCGACAGAGCGCTGGAGCTGGCACCGCATAATGCCTCGATCCTTGCCGACATCGGCTCCCATATGGTTTGGATTGGCGAGTCGGAACGCGGCGCAGCGATGGTCGAGAAGGCCATCGTGATGAATCCGGATCATCAAATCTGGTACCATTACGCCTTGGCGCATTATTACCGCACCAAGGGTGACTTCGAGACCGCCTTGAGTCACGCCGTGCGCCTGACCTGGGACTGGTACTGGGATTACGTGCACCGTGCCACGATCTACGTTGAGATGGGCCGCCTTGACGAGGCGCGCGCCGAGGCCAACAAGCTGATGGAAGCAAATCCCGAGTTCGGCGAGAATGTCCGCGCTGAATTCGAGACCTGGAACGTCCCCGAGGAAATGGTCAACGAATTCATCGACCTGCTGCGCCAGGCCGGGGTCGAGTTTCCCAATGAAGGGCCGCCGACGAACTGACTCTGTGGAGTCTAGACGGAAGCCGCCGTCAGCTCGGATTCGCTCACCTGCGCGCCGGCCTCGGACTCGCGCAGCATGTAGCCTCGGCCCCATACGGTCTGAATGAAGGATATGTTGCTGGCGACCGAGAGCTTCTTTCTCAGCTTGCAAATGAATACGTCGATAATCTTGAGTTCCGGCTCGTCGATACCGCCGTACAGGTGATTCAGGAAGGCTTCCTTCGACAGGGTGCTGCCCTTGCGCAGGGAAAGCAGCTCGAGGATGGCATATTCCTTGCCGGTGAGATGCACAGGCTGGCCCGCCACCTCTACGGTTCGGCTGTCGAGGTTGACGGCCAGGTCGCCGGTTTTGATGACGGAATCCGAATGCCCCTGGGAGCGCCTGACGATGGCGTGGATGCGCGCCAGCAGCTCGCCCTTGTCGAAGGGCTTGGTCAGATAGTCGTCGGCGCCGTTGGTCAGGCCGCGCACCTTGTGGTCGATCTCGCCCAGGCTCGACAATATCAGCACCGGGGTCTCGATCTTCGAGGCCCGCAGGCTGCGCACGACTTCGTGGCCGTCAAGGTCGGGCAGAATGAGGTCCAGCAGGATCAGGTCGAAGTCGTAGAGCTTGGCCAGCTCTATGGCCTCTTCGCCCATGTCCGTGCATTCGCACACCATGCTCTCGGCGCTGAGAACCGCTTCCGTCAGCTCCGCAGTTTCCGGATCGTCTTTCGACCAGTAAAATGCGCACACCCTGCTCCCCAAACGGCTCCGCCGCCGCAATCAAGGTCAATATAGGCCTAGCGGAGTCGCTGACAAATTTTCCTTCACCCATTCTAAATGTATTGGCGCCTATAACGCAGTCAATTCATATTGGTGGGCGGATTTCGGGCGGAACGTCATGGTCAACAGATACATTGCCGATCTCGCGGAAGAGATTGAAGGCATTGACGAATTCAGCGTCAGCGGGCGGGTCAGCGAGATCCAGGGGCTGCTTGTCGTTTGCGAGGGCCTGCAGGGCATTCTCGGCATAGGCGGGCGCTGCCGAATCGCGTGCCGGAACGGCCGCTCCATAACCTGTGAAGCCGTCGGGTTCCGCGGCCAAAACGTCCTGCTGATGCCGTTCGAGCCATTGGACGGTGTCGCCCTCGGCAGTCGAGTCGAAGTCGTGCAGAGCGAAGCCTCGGTCAAACCCAATCCACGCTGGCTTGGCCGGGTCATAAACGCCCTCGCGGAGCCGATCGACGGCAAGGGTCCTTTGGGGACCGGGCCCGACAGATATACCCTGCGCAGGCAGGCCCCGCCCGCCCACAGCCGCCAGCGCGTCGGCGGCAAGGTTGATCTCGGCGTACGGACGCTGAATACGTTCGTGACCTGTTGCCGCGGCCAGCGCATGGGCATCTTCTCCGCCTCCGGCGTCGGCAAGTCCGTGCTGCTGTCGATGATGGCGCGCTATACCTCGTCCGATGTCACCGTTATCGGCCTGGTGGGAGAGCGCGGTCGCGAAGTTCAGGAATTCCTCCAGGACAACCTCGGCACCGAGGGCATGAAGCGCAGCATCGTCGTGGTAGCGACATCGGACGAATCGGCCCTGATGCGCCGCCAGGCCGCCTATCTCACCTTGACCTGCGCGGAATATCTGCGCGACCAGGGGCTCAACGTGCTTTGCATGATCGACAGCGTCACGCGCTTCGCCATGGCACAGCGGGAGATCGGGCTGAGCGCCGGCGAGCCGCCGACCAGCAAGGGCTACACCCCGTCCGTATTCTCCGAGCTGCCGCGCCTGCTCGAGAGAGCCGGGCCGGGCGTCGACGAAGGCTCGATTACGGGATTGTTCACGGTGCTTGTCGAAGGAGACGATCACGACGAGCCCGTCGCCGATGCGGTACGCGGCATCCTCGACGGTCACATCGTCATGGAACGCTCGATCGCCGAGCGCGGCCGCTATCCGGCCATCAATGTCTTGCGCAGCATCTCCCGGACCATGCCGAACTGTAATACGGAGACCGAAAACGATCTCGTCAGCCGCGCCCGCACCCTGATGGCAACGTATTCGGATATGGAAGACATGATCCGGCTCGGCGCCTATCGAAGAGGCAGCGACCCGCAAATCGACGAGGCCATCGACTACCACGATCAGCTGGAGCGATTCCTGGCTCAGAATATCGACGAAAGCTGCTCCTTGGGCGAGGGATACGAACAGCTGCGGGAGATCCTCGACGGGCCCGAGGTGCCACCCGACCTTGAGGCCGGCACGCCATGAGATCCCTGAAGACCCTGGTGCGCATGCGCCGGGAGGAGCTCGACGAGCGCCGTCAGTTGGTCGCTCAGCTCGAAAATCGCCTCAATGCATTGGTTCACGCCCGTGCCGAGCTTGAGAAAAAGCATGCGGCGGAGAAGCATTTCGCCGAAGGCTCTCCAGAAGCGCTGTTCAGTTACCCGGCATATGCCGCCTGGGTGAAAAGTGAGGAGCAAAGGTTCGAGGAAGCGAGACTGGCCGTGGAGGCCCAGGCCGATGCCGCACGCGACGGCCTGAGGGATGCCTTCGCCGAGCTGAAAAAGCTGGAGATCGCCGAGAAGGAGCGAATCCGCAGGGAACGCAGGGAGGCAGAGAGGCGAGAGCAAAAAGCACTCGATGCCGTGGGCTTATCGGGATACTTGCGCAAGGATCAAGCGTAGGGAAAAAGGCTCTATAGAAAATCTTCGGAAACACCGACGCGCGCCATGGTCGGAGTCCAGTATTTCAGGCTGCCGCTCTTGACCTGCTTGCTCCGAAGGCGCGTTTCGATGTCATCCATCCAAGGTTTGGACAAGCGGATAGTGACACTCACGTCGTGGCTCTCCGGATCGTCCGCTTTGGCATCGAGCTCGAGCAAGGCCGCCTCATCCGCTCCCTCGATAACCAGCTCCAGCGCCTTGGAGCTAAGGATCGCACCAATGATACGCAGATGCTCAAGCTGCTCTTGCGGCACGCCTGAGATCATGCGGCTGGTCTGGACATAGGTCTCGAGCGCCGCCTTGAAGACCCGCCCCGCGCCGTGCGGATTGCCCAGCGAAGCGACGGCCCGCAGCGCCTTGGCGCGGCCCCGCGACTTCCATGGTCCGATACGGATACCCGGCATAAAGGCTGACGGCAGTTGCGGTGCCGGCGGCGCATACTGCGGCACCGCCAGCGGCTCCCCCCCCATCAGAGCGTAGTCACTGAGAAACTTGAATGCCTGAGCGTAGCCCTGCCCCATCGCGACGAAAATGAACCAGTTTGCGATTGCGGCGCGCTCGACATCCTGCGGGAAACACTCGACCAGGGCGTCCATGATCGCCTGCTGTTGGGCATTGGCCTCCTCACGGCTCTTGCGCGCACCGTCCAGTGCCACGCGCAACTTGGCGACATACGCCGGGTTCAACGGCTCGACGACATCGACCAATTTCAGGTGCTGCTCAACCTTGCGCATGACCTCGTTGAACTCAGCGGTCGGCGACCCGTCGGCAATGTGTTCGGTGTCGTTTGGCGTCACGTCAATTCTCACTATGCTCTATCGCCCAGCAGGACCGTCTTTACCTGATTTCCTCTGGTAACGCATCAAGACCTTCCAGCGTCTCGACCAGCCAGGGAACACGATAGCCGAGAGCGTAAGCCGTGCGCAAGTCACGTATGGCATCCTCGATATAGCCAAGCGCCGCCAAGGCGTTGCCACGATTGGCATGGGCCAGGGCGTAATCCGGATCCTGGGCCAGGGCAGCATCGTAGTCGGTGATGGCCGCTTCGTAATCCGCCGCCTCGTGCCTGATCACGCCGCGGCTTACCAGCGCCGCCGCATAGGTCGGATCGACGCGGATGGCGGTCTCGAAATCGTTCAGCGCCTCCGTCATGTCGCCGGACGCGTAGTGGGTGTTGCCGCGGCCGCGAAAGACGCGCGCAAGCTCCCGCTGGGGCAGCTCGCCGGAGCGAATCGCGCGGCTGTAATGGTGGATGGCGATGTCGAGGTCGCCTGCCATCTCGGCGTCATAGGCGGCCTGCCAGTCCTCCATCGCGCCGGCGCTCGCAGCGGCCGACAAGAACAGAGACACGGCGAGGCCGCCGGCAACTCGCAATACCCAATTCATACACATCCGATTCCCCATGCGATGCCCCCGCACAGCCGCCACAGAATGGCACGGCTCAAAGACAGGTTCAACGCGGCGCAGCTTGATACACTATGCCACAACAGGTTTCAGCAGGGGGAAACACCATGGCCAAATTGGATGGCAAGGTCGCCTTGATCACAGGCGCCAGCAGCGGCATCGGGCGGGGCATCGCGCGGGCCTTCGCAGGCGAAGGTGCCAATCTGACCATCGTCGCGCGGCGCGAGGATATGCTGCAGGCGGCGGCCGACGAATGCCGGGCGCTCGGTGCCGAGGTGCTCGCCTGCAACGCCGACATCACCGATCCGCTCAAAGTCGACCAAGTCTTCGCCGACAGCCTGGCACGATTCGGCCGCCTCGACCTGCTGGTCAACAATGCCGGCGTCTTCGACGGCGGCCCGCTCGACGAGCTGGCGCTCGATGCCTGGGACAAGGTCATCGCCACCAATCTGACCGCCCCCATGCTCTGCACGCGCGCGGCCATGGCCGCCATGAAAGGCGGCGGTGGCGGCCGCATCATCAATATCGGCTCGATCTCGGGCAGTCGCGTGCGCGCCAACCACGCGCCCTACAACGCCTCCAAGCACGGGCTGTGGGGCCTCACCCAATCGACCGCCCTGGAAGGCCGCGACCACGACATCACCGCCTGCTGCCTCAATCCCGGCAATGTCATGGTCGAACGCCGCATGGAAGGCAGTCGCACCTGGGACGACGAACCCATGATGACCCCCGACGAACTGGCTGAGGTAGCGCTAACCGTCGCCGCGCTGCCTCCCCATGTCGAAGTGCTGGAAGTCACCGTCATCCCCCACCGCCAGGCCTATGTGGGAAGAGGATAATCCCACGCCGGATCGGCGCTGAAGCTCTCACGTAAGCCCGGCCCGCCGCGCTTCGGCCGCCAGGCGGCATCGAGAGCGTTGAGCACCAGGCCCTGGATTTCCGCTGGCGTAAAGCCGTGCACGTCGTGCAGCAGGGCGTATTCCTCGGCGAGGGTGTTGTGGAACATGCCGGGGTCGTCGGTGTTGATGGTCACCGTGATGCCGGCGTCGTGGTAGCGGCGCACGGGGTGGGCGGCGATATTGGCGACCACGCCTGTGGCCACGTTGGATAACGGGCAGACTTCGAGAGGAATGCCGCTCTCCGCCAGCAGAGGCAAGAGCGAGGGATCCTCCTCGGCCCGCACCCCGTGGCCAATGCGATCAATTCTCAGCGACTCCACCACGCGGCGCACGCTGTCCGCACCGGCCGCCTCACCGGCATGGGCGCCGGTCTTGAAGCCGCGCAGGCGGGCGTCTTCGTAAATTTCGGCATAGGGCTCGGGCGGAAAGCGATGCTCCGAGCCGCCCATGCCGATACCGACGATGCCGAATTCGCGCGCCTCGTCGGCTTCGGCCACGGTTCGCGCGCCGCTTTCGGGGCCCAGATCGCGCACCAGGTCCGCGATAAGCCAGACCTCGACTCCCGGCACCCGGTCTAGGCCACGGCGGATGGCCTGCGCCATCCCTGCCAGGTTCAGGCCGCAGCCGGCGAACCGCGCCGGCGAGAAGAAGGTCTCCGCATAGCGAATATTGCGGTGGTCCAGCTCAGCAGCTGCCGATTCGGCAATAAAGGCGAAATCGTCATAGTCACGCAAAAAGCCGTTCTTCCATATCCAGGTATCTATGAATGCGGGAAAATCGTTGTATGTCAGACGACTTTTTAAATCTTCTAAAGTTTTAATTGAGGAATCACCGCCATATTTCTCGACCAGTTGGAGCAAGGCTTGCAGCGGGATGGCCCCCTCCAGATGCAGATGCAACTCGGCTTTGGGCAAGGCCTCCAGCCAAGCGAGAAGGTCCGCGTCTCTCATTGCGACTCCCTCTTTACCGAAGCTCTCTGGCTCTTGAGCACCGAGCGCTTGCGCTTCGCCTCGAGGCGGCGCTTGTTCACCCCGGCGGGCACCCGCCGACGGCGGCGTGGCTTGGGCGGCTCGGCCGCATCGCGTATCAAGGCGACCAGCCTGTCAAGGGCATCGCGGCGATTGCGGGCCTGGGTGCGGAAGCGCCTTGCGTCTATGGTCAGCACCCCGTCGCCATCCGCGCGCCGACCGGCAAGAGCCAGCAGGCGCTCGCGTACCGCCTCGGGAAGCGATTCCGATCGCGCCGCATCAAATCGCAGCTGCACGGCGCTGCTCGTCTTGTTGACTTTCTGCCCGCCCGGGCCCGAGGCACGCACGAAGCGCCAGACGAGCTCGCCCTCATCCAGGCTGATTTGGTCGGTTACCGGTATCGGATCGGGCATGATATGCGACTATAACGCCGTTGATGGGTCGTGCCATGGTGGCGTTCGCATCAATGTCGCGCTACCCTGGTACCTGACTGTTCTGCTAAGTTGCTGGTGAAGGGAAATGAGAGGCAGCACCATGCCAATGGGATCAAGATTGGGGCGTTGTAGCGCCCTCCTGGCTGCCGCGTTGCTGACACTTGGCTTCGGCCCGGCCGCGATGGCAGATTTCGATGAAGCCATGGCGGCATACCGGGCCCAGGACTATGCGGCAGCCTTGGCTGAGTTGCAGTCGCTTGCCGAAGCCGGCCAGGCCGACGCCCAATACCAGCTTGGCCTCATGTATGCCGAGGGCGAGGGCGTAATGCCCGACGATGTGGAGGCAACGGCCTGGTTCCGCCGTGCAGCGGAACAGGGCATGCCCGACGCCCAGTTCAATCTCGGGCTTTCCTACGCATCGGGGATGGGCGTGGTGGATGATCCGGTTCACGCGCATAAATGGTTCAACCTTGCCGCGGCGATTCTCCCCCCCGGGGAGGAAAGGGACCGCGCAGTCGGTGCCCGTGCTGACGTCGAGGCCGAGCTGAGCACCGCGCAAATTGCCGAGGCGCAGCGCTTGGCGACGATCTGGTACGAAAACCGCGAACCCTAAGTGGGGTGGACGAGCATGCAACTGTATAAGCGGCGCGGCTCACCATACTGGTGGTGTGCTTTCACGCCGGCAGGGCACAAGCGGCAACGCTTTTCGACGCGGCAGACGGACATGGCCAAGGCAGCGCGGGAAGCTGCGCTCAAGGCCAGGGCCATCCTCGAATCGCTCTACCCGGAAGATGTGCGGGAGATGACCCTAGCCGAAGGCATAGAGCGGCGCCTCGAAGAGGTCGAGAAGCTCGCCGATTATCGCACCGTCGAGAGCCGCTCGCGCAAGCTGGTCGCGGGGCGCGGCTTCACCAACCGCTACGGTCTCGATCCTGGCATGCGGCTGCACGATATAACCAGCGCAACCGTGCAGCGCCTGCGCACGGAGCGGCTTCGCGAAGGTATGTCCGATGCCTCCATCCATCGCGAAATCTCGCTCCTGCGGACCATATACAACCGCGCCCGCAAGGCCTGGAGCGTGCGCGTTGCCCCCAATGTGCGCTTTGAAAAAGATCGCCAGACCATCTCACCGCGCTGCCTGAGCGAAAACGAAGAGCGCGCCCTGCTGCGGGAGCTCGAGCCGACACGCCAGTCTGGCGGCTCGACACCGTGGCACAATCGCTCTCTGCGCGGCCGGCGGAATCTGGTCGATCAGTACGACCTGGTTGTCGCCATGCTCGACACCGGCGCCAGCTACGCCGAGATCGCAGTGCTCAAATGGGATGCGGTCGACACGCAGAACTGGCGTACGCTGACCCCCTCAAGCGGACGCTCCAGCATGGCCATCAGTGCGCGACTGGCGGCGATCCTGCGGCAACGCCGCCACGATCTGCAGGGCTGCGACTATGTCTTCCCCGCCTATGAGACAGGCGGCAAGCCGGTCAACCGCTCGCGCGGCAATGCCCGCACCGGCATCGACGCCGCCATGGAGCGTGCCGGCATCAACAGCGCAGAGAAGATTGCCATGCTGGGCAAGGCGGACATCCAGAGCATCCGCCAAAGCTATCTCTCACGCCAGACCGAGACCGTCGCCCAAATCTGAGCGCTGCCCTCCCAAGTGGCCTGGTCAGAGGTCCCTTGCCGGCTCCTCACCAGCAGAGCCCATGGGAAGCTCGAACCAGAACGTGCTGCCCTCGCCGGGCGCGCTTTCAAAATCCAGGCTGCCGCCCATCCCCTCTATCAATTGCCGGCTTATCGTTAGCCCGATTCCAGCACCCTCGACCCTTGACGCCTCCAAGCCAAGCCGCGAAAAGGGATGAAATACCTCATCATGCCTTTCGGGAGCAATGCCGCGACCGGTATCGGCAATACTGATGCACATCATACCCGCCTCAGTGGCGGTCACGCTCAAGGTCACTTTCCCCTTGCGGTGGTTATACTTCACTGCATTCGAAAGCAAATTCAAGAGAACCTGTCTCAGCCGGTTTCGGTCGGCAAATATCGTCCTGCCCGCGGAGAGTCTTTCCGGCAGAACGAACGATATCTCGCGTTCATGTGCCATCGGGCGAACGAGATCCAGGCTTTCCTGGATAATCTGTTCCGGCTCGATGGTCTCCGGGGACAGTTCGATACGCCCTGACTCGACGGTAGATAGATCCAGAACCTGGTTGACCAAGGCAAGAAGGTGTTCACCGCCATCAAGGATATGCTGAATGTTCACCTTTTGCTCTTCGCTGAGAGGCTGCTCGGGATAATCCCGTAGCAGCTGGGCAAAGCCGAGTATCGCATTGAGCGGCGTGCGCAGCTCGTGACTCATGGAGGAGAGAAACTCGCTCTTCGCCTGACTTGCCATGTCTGCGGCCTGCAATGCCGAGACAAGATCCTGCTGTGCCTTCTTCCGCTCCGTGATGTCGCGCACCAGGCCAGTGAACAGCCGATGGTCACCCAAATCCACCTCGCTGACCGATATCTCCATGGGAAAGGTGGCGCCATCCTTCTTTCGGCCCGTGAGCTCGCGCTCGATACCGACCGCCCTGCCATCGCCGCTATCGAGATACTTGCGAATGTAGCCGTCATGGGCGCTTCGGTCATGATCTGGCATGAGCATGCTGACATTCTTGCCGATAACTTCCTCCGGCTTGTAACCGAAAAGCTTCGCCGCACTGCTGTTGAAGGTTTCCACGATACCTTGCTGGTTGATGGCCGATCTAAAGGAGGACTGATGATCAATCTGTCCAAGAGACCCAACTCACCCTATTGGTGGGCCTCCTACACGATCCCCGACCGTCCTCGCCGCCGCTTCAGCACCAAGCGAACGGATCGCAAAGAAGCGATGCGTGTCGCACTGGAGGCTCAGCGCCGCGACCTCGACGCCCAACAGCTCGACGCGAAGATCGAGATGACCCTGGCCGAGGCTATGGAGCAGTACGTCGCCGAGAAGACACACTCGCGGCATCTTCGTGGGTTCCAGACCAAGGCTCGGAAGGTCGTCGCCGGTCCCGGCTATGAGGGGCGCTTCGGCCTCGACCCTCGTCGGGAGACTAAGTATGAGCCGACGTGGGAGCGGCGCGCTCTCCGCACTCGCCGCGCTCAGCAGGATCAGCTCGACTTCGTCATTGCCCTGCTGGATACCGGCGCGCGCTACAGTGAGATGGCCGAGCTGACCTGGGACATGGTCGACACGGCGAAGTGGACCCGTCTTTATATCTACCGGCAGAAGGTGGAGAACGAGGGCGTCCACGCGCTGACCAAGCGTCTGCGTGGTGTCCTCCAGCGACGGCGGGAGGACATCTCAGGCTCCAGCTACGTCTTCCCGTCACTCGATCCAGTGTCGGGCCGCTACCTCGACAAGCCTCGCGGTCACTCGATCAACGGTATCCTCAAAGCGATGGACCGGGCTGGCGTCAATACGCCGGTCAAGATCAAGACGCTGGGCCGTGCGACCGTCCACACTCTGAGAGACACCTATGCTTCGAGGCTCGTTCAGCGTGGCATGAGCCTCTTCAAAGTCCAGAAGCAGCTCGGACACACTTCGCCGGTCATGACGCAGAAGTACGCTCACCTCGCCCAGGAAGACGTGGCAATCGAGGCCGCAGAGCTGCTGGATGGAGGTCTAGGGAATACCCTTGAGATGGCTAGGGTCGATCATAGGGGGTAGAGTCGCTACACCTCTGCCTAGAGAACGCCCACCTCCTCGATCCGATCCGCGCCGAATGAGTGACACAAAACTGGCACATTCCCTCCCACTGGACCCCCCGCCTCCTGATCGAGGTGGGGGGTTTTCCGTTACGTTTCAGTGGGTTAGGATGGCGCGCCCGGCAGGACTCGAACCTGCGACCTGTGAATTAGAAGTCCACTGCTCTATCCAGCTGAGCTACGGGCGCGCAGGCGCGCTATTCGATGCGGTCGTAGCGGAAATTGTCCGCGTAGGCCTTGATTCTCGGCTTGCGCTCGGCCGGCTCGCTGACCTCGTAGGCGAGCTTGTTGCGCTCGGCGAAGGCGACGGCCGCCTCGCGGCTCGGGAAAGGGATGCGCACCTGTTGGTCGGTGTCGGGCGAGCCCGTCCAGCCCATCAGGCTGTCGAGGGAGCGCGCCGCCGCCGGCACGAACTCGAGCAGCCACTGCTGCGCATTACCCATTCCCGACTGCATCGCCGTCTTGGCCGGCCGATAGATCCTCGCCGTCATGTCGAAACCCTCGTTTTTTGGTCGGGGCGGCCGGATTCGAACCGGCGACCCCCTGCTCCCAAAGCAGGTGCGCTACCAGACTGCGCCACGCCCCGTGGTCAAATAAAGTAGGCATTTGTGCCGCCAGCGGCAATCCTGCGCCTATATGATAGACTCGAACGCGTAACAAGCCGGGACAGGGCGGGCCAATGAAAGTCACCTACGAGTTGCATGTGAAGACCAAGGATCGCTGGACCATCGATCAGACTTTCCCCGGCGATGCCAAGAACGAGGCGATCGACTATGCCAAGCGGCAATATGGCGAACCGCACGTCTCTGCCGTCAAGGTGATCGCCGAGACCTATAACGAACAGACGAATCAGTCGAGCGAAGTGACGGTGTTCGATACCACGCCGGGGGCGGCGCCGGAGCCGGCCAAGCCGGCCAAGCCGGCGGCAAGGCCCAAGGCCAAAGCGGCCAAGCCGGCGGCGGCCCAGGGCGGCGTTGCCCGGGCACAGAAGAAGCCGGCGCCCAAGGGCATGTCCACGACCAAGCTCGCCGTGCTCGCCGTCGGCGGCCTGGCCCTGGCCGCGGTCATCGGCGTCGTCATCATGCGCGGGGCGGAGACGCTCTCAGGCCTGGGCTGATCCGCCGTTCGGCCATGGCGCCGGCGGTATCGATCACGGATGCGCGGCTCGAGTATGGCGGGCTGGTGCTGTTCGGTGGCCTTTCCCTGACCTTGGCGGCAGGGCGCATCACCGCCCTGCTCGGCCCCAGCGGCATCGGCAAGACCAGCCTGCTGCGCCTCATCGCCGGCCTGGCCCCGGTCGGCGAAAGCGGCCGGGTGAGCTGCGACGATGGCGACGGCGTGGCCGGCCGGGTCGCCTATATGGCACAGTCGGACCTGCTGCTACCCTGGCTGAGCGTGCTCGACAATGTCGCCCTCGGTGCCCGCCTGCGCGGCGAGGCTGCCGATCGGGACAAGGCCCGCGCCTTGCTCGCCGAGCTTGGCCTGGCAGGGTCCGAAGCGGCCTTGCCGCAAAGCCTCTCCGGCGGCATGCGCCAGCGCGCGGCGCTCGCCCGCACCCTCATGGAAGACAAGCCGATCGTGCTCATGGACGAGCCCTTCTCGCGGCTCGACGCGATCACCCGCGCCCGCCTGCAGGATCTTGCCGTGAGCGCCCTGGCCGGGCGCACGGTGCTGCTGGTGACCCACGATCCCCTGGAGGCGATTCGCATTGCCGAGCGCATCGAGGTGATGGCCGGGCGGCCGGCCAGCCTCGGCGAGCCCATCATACCACCCGGCATAGCGCCACGGGATACTTCGACAACTGAAATGGCCGCCCTTTACGGCGCCCTCATGGGGCGCCTCGGCGCGGCCACCCCATGAGCATTTTGCGGCGTGCCGCCATCGCCCTGGGATTGCTGGCATTTTGGCAGGCCGTGGTCTGGCTGGCGGCCACCCCGCCCTACATCCTACCTGGGCCTAACCTTGCACTGCTGGCCCTGGTCGAGCATCGCGCCCTGATAGTCGAGCACGCCGCCGTCACCCTGCTCGAAATCGTGCTCGGCATGGCCATCGGCACCCTCTGCGGTGCCGCCAGCGCCCTGGTGCTGGCGCGCTTCGCGGCGGCCCGCGCCTGGCTGCTGCCGGCGCTGGTGGTGAGCCAGGCCCTGCCCGTCTTCGCGCTCGCGCCGATGCTGGTGCTCTGGCTCGGCTACGGCCTCGGCTCGAAGGTGGCGATGGCGGTGCTGATCATCTACTTCCCGGTCACGGCGACGTTCTACGACGGCCTCAGGCGTACCGACCCGGGCTGGCTCGACCTCGCCGCGACCATGGGTGCCTCGCCGCTGGCGATCCTCTTTCGCATCCGCGTTCCCGCCGCGCTTCCGGCCCTGGCCTCGGGCATGCGCGTTGCCGCCTCGGTCGCGCCGATCGGCGCCATCGTCGGCGAATGGGTGGGCTCGAGCGCCGGGCTCGGCTATCTCATGCTGCACGCCAACGGGCGCATGCAGATCGACCTCGTCTTCGCCGCCCTGCTGACCCTGGCGGTCATCGCGGTGACGCTCTACTTCGCCGTCGACCGCGGCATGCGCGCCCTGATGCCGTGGCAATCGGACACGGTCAGCTGAACACCAGGCGCGCCCCGGCACAAATATGTCGGCGGTCGGCCTCGTAGTAGTTGCGGAAGCTCGCACGGCGGATATCGGGCTCGCTATCCGGGCCGGCGCCGCGCAGCACGAAATGCCGGCCATCGAACCAGGGCAGGGAATATTCCCGGTAGGGCTTGAAGCGGAAACCCGGATAGGGGTGGAAAGCGTTGGCGCACCATTCCCAAGCGCCGCCGATGCCCTCCAGCACGCCAGCCCTGGCCGCCGCCTCCCACTCATATTCGTGCGGCAGGCGCGCCCCGGCATAGGCCGCGAAAGCGCCGGCTTCGTGGCGCGACAGGCCGATCACCGCCTCACCCGCCCTGCCCCAACCACTGGGCTGTGTCACCCCGGCCCTTGTCAGCCATTGCCAGCCGGCAGCACTCCAGTAGCGCCGCTCGCTATAGCCGCCCGCTTCCATGAAGCCGAGATATTCCCCGTTCGTCACGGGCCGGATAGCGATGGCGAACTCGGGCAGCTCGCGGATATGCGCCGGCCCCTCATTGTCGAAGCCGAAGCCGCCATCCGAGCCGATGCGCCAGGTTCCGGCCGGGACCGCACGCGCGTCGCGGCTCGGCGGCGATGCCGTGATGGTGCGTTCGCCCGCGGCCGGTGCGCGCTGGCGCAGCACCAGGCGTATGGTCTCCAAATGCTGGGCATGGTGGTTGATGAGGAAATCCGCCAGATAGCCGTCTTCACACAGCGGGTGGCCTTGCGTGCGGTCGAGAAGTGCCTGGCTTTCGGCCATGGTCTGGCGGCACCAGTCGAATAGCCGCGCGCGTTCCGGAAGCGCCGCGCCGCGTGCCGCCTTCGGCGCCAGCTCGGGCAGACACAGTCCGTGCAAATGTGCCGTGAGACTGTCGTCACCGAGGACGCGCTCGCGGATCCACAAGGCCTCGATGAAGGCGCAATGACGCGCATGCCAACCGATCGGGCTGAGCACCGGATGAAACTGCCGCCGCAGCTCGGCGTCGTCGAGTTGCTCGGCGAGGGCCAGTACTTTGTTGCCGAGCTCGGTCAGGCGTTCGCTCACAGGGCCTCCAGGCGCGGCTCGCTGCCAGGGGCGAGCACGACGAGATGGTCGTCGGGAACCGGCTGCCACGAGCTGTCATCGCTGAAGGGCTCGGAGGCCACCAGCCAGCCGCCCGCGAACAGGGGATCCGTGCCGACATAAAGCGACGGCGCCCCGTGGCGCAGCGCGAAACGACTGGCATAGATGCTCTCACCATCGGCCAGCAGGAAGTTGAACAACCCGTGCGCGTCACCAAGCCAGTCCTCCATGCGGTCGAACAAACGGCGCAGGGCTGCCTCACCATCGCCAGTGCCGTCGAGCTCCTGACAGAGGGCGGCAAAAAGGTATTCCGAATCGGTGTTGCCGCGAATCGCCGCTTCGTGCCGGGGCTCGAGGTGGGCACGCAGGCGCGCGCGCGGGCCGTCGGCGAAGCCATGGATGAAGCCGTTGTGGGAGAACAGCCGCCCCTCGACAAGGAAAGGATGGGTATTGGCCTGGCTCACCGGCAACCCCGGCGTGGCACTGCGCACATTGCCGAGCCATAGCGGGCTGACCAATGACCGGCCGAGATGGGCGAGATTAACGTCGGACCACACCGGCATGGGGTTAGCGTAGGTGCCGAAACTGCCATCCCCGAGCTGCCAACCGACCCCGAAGCCGTCGGCGTTGATGGCTGCCGTCAGCATCTCGCGCGGCTTGTAGGCCTGGGTGACCAGGCTGTGCTCCGGTTCCTCAAGAAAGCGGCCCAGCGATATGGGCGGACCGAGATAGGCGGCGTGTCGGCACATCGTGTACTGCCCCCACGGGGCCCGGGCTTGTTTCGCGTCGGCCAGATGTTAGCCTAGCGAGAGGCTCGGCAACAGAGCCGCGGCGAAGGAGTTTGGTATGGACGTTTCCGCCCCAGCGAGCATCGACGCAGGACGACTGGATTGTCGCTTTGTTGCCGGCGCCCGGACAGTGGCGACGCTGGAAGACGATCTGCGCCAAGGCCTGCTGAGCCCCCCGCGCGTCTTCCCGCCCAAATATTTCTACGACGAACGCGGATCGCATCTCTTCGATCGCATCTGCGAGACGCCCGAATACTACCTCACGCGTACCGAGGACGCCCTTCTCAGCGACAGCGCGGAGCACATCATCGCCGCCGCCGAGCCCGAGGACATCCTCGAGATCGGTAGCGGCATGTCACGCAAGACCCGCCGCCTGCTGGACGCCTGCGAGGCGGCAAGCCTCTATCCCAGCTATTCCCCTTTCGACATTTCCGAGGATGCCCTGCGCCTTGCCGCCGAGCAGTTGCTGCAGCGCTATCCCTGGCTCAAGGTAAGCCTGCTTGTCGGCGACTACGACGCCGGCCTGGCGAATTTGCCGAGCTTCAACGGACGGCGGCTGATCTGCTTTCTGGGCAGCACCATCGGCAATCTCGAGCATGCCGAGGCCGTGGCCTTCCTGGGAGACATTCGCAAACGCATGAGCGCCGACGACCTGCTGCTTCTGGGCGCAGACCGGGTCAAGCCGGAACCGGTTCTGAACGCCGCCTACAACGATGGCGACGGCCTGACCGCAGCCTTCAACATGAACCTGTTGAGCGTCCTCAATGTCGAGGCGGAATGCGATTTCGAGCCTGGACAGTTCGTCCATCGCGCTGCGTTCAATGCCGAGCTGTCGCGTATCGAGATGCACTTGATCTCGCAAGCCGACCAGGAAATCCGTATCGGCAGCCTTGACACCTCGATCCAGGTCGAGCGCGGCGAAGCGATCCTGACCGAGATCAGCCGCAAGTTCACGGAGGAAGCGCTGGAGGCGATGCTGAGGGAAAGCGGCTTCGAGACCGAGTTTCACTTCGCACCGGACGACGATGCCTTCTCGCTGGTGCTGGCGCGGCCAGGCAAATCCTAGTATCTCCCAATACCGACCAGGAAAACGGACCGTTTCATAATGAAGAACGCCACTGCCCTTGTGCTCATGACCCTGTTCGCCATGCCGGGCTTGGCGAGCGCGGACGAGAAGCTGACCGTCCTGCTGGACTGGTTCGTCAATCCGGACCATGCGCCGCTGATCGTCGCTCAGGAAAAGGGCCTGTTTGCCGAACACGGCCTGTCGGTCGAGCTTGTGGCTCCGGCCGATCCCTCGGCACCGCCCAAGCTAGTGGCGGCCGGACAGGCAGATATCGCGGTCTCATATCAGCCGCAGCTTCACATCCAGGTTGCCGAGGGCCTGCCGCTGACCCGCTTCGCAACATTGGTCGCGACGCCGCTCAATGCCCTGGTGGTGCTGGCAGACAGCCCGATTCGCTCGATTGCCGACCTGGACGGGCGAAAAGTGGGCTTTTCCGTTGGCGGCTTCGAAGATGCCCTGCTCCGCGCCATGCTGGCGAAGCAGGGTCTGGGCTTGGAAAGCGTGACTCTGATCAACGTCAACTTTTCCCTCTCGCCTTCCCTGATCTCCGGCCAGGTCGACGCGGTGATAGGCGCGTTTCGAAATTTCGAGCTGAATCAGATGGATATTGCTGGGAAACCCGGTCGCGCGTTCTATGTGGAAGAGCATGGGGTGCCGGCCTATGACGAGCTGATTCTGGTCGCGCACAAGGACAATGTGGATGATCCGAAGCTGGTGGCGTTTCTGCGGGCGCTCGAAGCCGGCGTGCAATATCTGGTAAATCACCCGAAGGAAAGCTGGGCGCTGTTCATCAAGGGCCGCCCGGAGTTGGATGATGAGCTCAACCGGCGGGCCTGGCGAGACACGCTGCCAAGATTCGCGCTGCGCCCGGCGGCACTCGACAAGGGACGATATGATCGGTTCAGCCGCTTTCTCGCCGAACAAGGCCTCATCGATGAGGCACGTTCAGCTGACGCCTATGCGGTGGCGCTCGACTGAGCGGACGCAACGGTCCTAAGGCTCGGGGGAATACGGGTGCGACACACGGTCTCGCTATTCGTCATGCTCGCAGTCGTATGGCTGCTCCTTTCGGGGCATTACACGACGCTGATATTGATCTTCGGCGCCCTCTCCTGCGCCTTGGTGACCTATCTTGCGCGCCGCTTCGACGTGGTCGACCACGAAAGCCATCCCTGGCACATGTGGTGGCGCCTGCCGGGCTATTGGCTTTGGCTGCTGGTCGAGATCGTCGAGGCCAATATCGACGTCGGCCGCCGCATCATCGACCCCAGCCTGCCGATCGACCCCATGCTGTTCGAGGTCGATGCCACGCAAAAATCGGACCTCGGGCGGGTCATTTTCGCCAACTCGATCACGCTGACGCCTGGCACGGTGTCGGTCGACATGCGTGAGGGCAAGATCCTGGTGCATGCGCTCACCGCCGAAGGCGCGGCGGACCTGCGCCAGGGCACCATGAACGCCAAGGCCACGGCACTGGAAGGAAACGGCACATGACGGCGGCTTTTGCCGTTGCCGCCATCGCCCTGCTCGTGACCATGGGCCTTGCGGTGTCACGTGCCGTCGCAGGGCCGACGGTGTTCGACCGTATCCTTGCCGCCAACGCCTTCGGCACCAAGACCGTGCTGCTAATAGCCGTGGTCGGGTTCCTTACTGGTCGGCCGGATTTTCTCGACCTCGGCCTGGTCTACGCCCTGATCAACTTCGTCGGCATCATCGCCGCCATGAAGTACTTCAAGTTCGGCGCCTTCGACGACCAGCCGCGGGACGCGCAACAATGAGCGTAGCCCTCGACATCCTGGCCTGGGCCTGCTTGCTGTCGGGATCGGCGATCATCCTGATCGGCGGCATCGGTCTGGTGCGACTGCCCGATTTCTACAGCCGTGCCCATGCCGCCGGCATGACGGATACGCTGGGTGCCGCGCTGGTGATCACCGGCATGATGATCGAAGCCGGCTGGTCGCTGAACCTGGCACGGCTTGCCTTCATCCTCATCTTCCTGCTTTTCACCAGTCCGACGGCAAGCCACGCGCTGGCCCACTCGGCCTTGGTCAGCGGCCTCAAGCCATGGACGAAACCCAAAACCGGCGGCAAGGGGGAGGCTGAGTGATGGAGCAGGTCGTTCACATCGCTCTGCTCGCCTTGCTGGTCGCGACCGCGCTGCTCATCGTGCGCATGCGCAGCATTCTCGCGGTCGTCATGCTGAGCGGCATATACAGCTTTGTCATGGCCAGCATATTCCTGGTGCTCGACGCGGTCGACGTTGCCTTCACCGAGGCCGCGGTCGGCGCCGGCATCACCACGGTTCTGGGCCTGATGGCCCTGTCATTGACCGACGACCGGGAGAAGACGCCGGCACACCGCCCGATCCTGCCATTAGCCGTGGTCTCGATCACGGGTGCGTTGCTGCTCTATGCCGGCACCGACATGCCGTTGATCGGTGATCCCGACGCGCCGATCCACGGCCATGTCGCGCCGCGCTACATCGAGGAGACGCCGCACGCCATCGGCATTCCCAACATCGTCACCTCGGTGCTGGCGGACTATCGCGGCTACGACACCCTCGGCGAGGTCGGCGTGATCTTCACCGCCGGTATCGGTGTCATGCTGCTGCTCGGGCGAAGCACTCGGCGGCGCAAGGAGGATGAGGAATGAAAGACCTCCTGATCCTTCGCGTGGTAACCAAGTTCCTCATCCCGTTCATCATCCTGTTCGGTCTCTACGTCCAGTTCCACGGCGACTATGGCCCCGGTGGCGGCTTCCAGGCGGGCGTGATCATCGCCGCCGGCTGCATTCTCTACGGCCTCGTCTTCGGGCTCGAGACCCTGCGCCGGGCGATCCCGCCATCTATCGTGCAGAGCCTGGTCGCCATCGGCCTCACCATCTATGCTGGAACCGGCTTCGTCACGGTGCTGATGGGCGGGCGTTTCCTCGATTATGCCCGCCTCGCCCACGATCCGGCGCATGGCCATCATTACGGCATTCTCATTGTCGAGCTTGGCGTCGGCATCACGGTCAGCGCGGTCATGCTGACGATCTACTACGGCTTCGCCGGGCGTGGCGCGGGCAAGGCAGGCGGCTGATGGAAATTCTCGGCCGTTACGCCTATTGGGTCGTCGTGGTTGTAATGATGATCGGCTTCTACGTGGTCATCGACCGCGGCAATCTGGTCAAGAAGCTGGTCGGGCTCAACATCTTCCAGACCGCGGTCTTCCTGCTTTACATATCGGCGGGCAAGGTATCCGGCGGCACCGCGCCGATTATCGACGATGACGCGACGCTCTATTCCAATCCCCTGCCGCATGTGCTGATCCTCACCGCCATTGTTGTCGGCGTCGCCACCCTGGCGCTCGGCCTGGCCCTGGTGGTGCGCATCAAGGAGGCCTACGGCACGGTGGAAGAGGACGAGATCCAGGCGATCGAAAATCGCGAGGAGGACGCCGCGTGATCGCCGCCAATCTTACAGCCTTGCAAGTCGCCATACCGCTCATCGGGGCACCGCTTTGCACCCTGCTGGGGCGCGGCTCGCGCGCCTGGGCGATCAGCCTGATCATCACCTGGGCGGCTTTCGCCATGGCCATCGGCCTCATGGTGCAGGTGGTGACGGATGGGCCGATCAGCTACATGATGGGCGACTGGCCGGCGCCGTGGGGCATCGAATACCGCGTCGATTTCCTCAACGCCTTCGTGCTGCTGTTCGTCACGGGCGTGGCCTCCGCCGTCATGCCCTTCGCCTATCACAGCGTCAGGGCGGAGATCAGCGAAGACAAGCACCGCCTGTTCTATACCGCCTATCTGCTGACCTTTGCCGGCCTGCTCGGCATGACGGTCACGGGCGATGCCTTCAACGCCTTCGTGTTCATGGAGATATCCTCGCTCTCGGGCTATGTGCTGATCAGCCTTGGGCGCGACCGTAGGGCGCTGTTCGCGAGCTATCAATATCTCGTTCTCGGCACCATTGGCGCGACCTTCTTCGTCATCGCCATCGGCCTGCTCTACATCGCCACCGGCACGCTCAACATGGCGGACCTGGCCGAACGCCTGCCGGCGCTGTCGAACAACACGGTGGTGATCGCGGCCTACGCCTTCCTGATCGTCGGCCTGAGCCTCAAACTGGCTCTCTTCCCGCTGCATCTGTGGCTGCCCAACGCGTATACCTTCGCGCCGTCCGTGGTCTCGGCGCTGCTGGCCGGCACCGCGACCAAGGTTGGCGTCTATCTCCTGCTGCGCTTCATGTTCGGGGTATTCGGCGCCGATTTCGCCATCGGCACCCACCCGGTGGCGGGTTTGTTGATGCCGCTCGCCATCGTCGCCGCCTTCTCCGGCTCCCTGGTCGCCATCACCCAGCTCAACGTCAAGCGGCTGCTGGCCTATTCGTCCCTGGCCCAGATCGGCTACATCGTGCTCGGCATCAGCCTGGCCAACGAGACCGGGCTGACCGGCGCGGTGGTGCATCTGTTCAACCACGCCCTGATGAAAGGCGCGATGTTCATCGCGCTCGGCTGCATCATGCTGCGCGTCGGCGGCACCCGCTTCGAGCACATCAAGGGCCTCGGCAAGCGCATGCCGCTGACCATGGCGGCCTTCGTGCTGGCCGGCCTGAGCATGATCGGGGTGCCCGGCACGGTCGGCTTCGTCAGCAAGTGGTATCTGGTTCTGGCGACGCTGGAGCGCGGCCTGTGGCCGATCGCGGTGATCGTCATGATCACCTCGCTGATGGCCGTGGTCTATGTCTGGCGCGTCGTCGAGGCGGCCTATTTCGAGGAGCCCGACACGTCGATCGAGATCAAGGAGGCACCCTGGCCCATGGTCGCCTCGGCCTGGGTGCTGGCGGCGGCCTGCGTGGTCTTCGGCCTGGCCACGGAGCTGACCGTCGGCACCGCTGAACAGGCTGCCAGGATGATGCTGGGAGCGGGCTCGTGAGTAGCGCTTTCGTCGTCGGCGCGGCGCCGCTGTGGCCGCTGGTCGGCGCGGTGATGATCTGGCTGGCCGGGCCACGGCCCAATATCCGCGAAGGCGTGACCATGGTGACCGCGGCGGTGCTGCTGCTCATGGTCGCCTCGCTGGCGCCGGCGGTGATGGCGGGCGGGCGGCCATCCGCCGAGCTCTTCGAGGTTCTGCCCGGCGTGCGCCTGGCCTTCGAGGTCGAGCCGCTCGGCATGCTGTTCGCGCTGATCGCCTCGTTCCTCTGGCTGCCTAACTCGATCTACTCGATCGGCTATATGCGCGCCCATCACGAGCAGAATCAAACCCGCTTCTATGTCTGTTTTGCCCTCGCTTTGACCGGCGCCGTGGGTGTCGCCTTCGCCGCCAACCTGTTCACGTTGTTCCTGTTCTACGAGATTCTCACCATCTCCACCTACCCGCTCGTCACCCACGCAGGCACGGACAAGGCGCGGCGCTCGGGGCGGGTCTATCTGGGGATCCTGATCGGCACCTCGATCGCCTTCCAGCTGCTCGCCATCCTCATCACCTGGGCGGTTGCGGGCACCATGGAGTTCACGGTCGGCGGCATTCTCGCGGGCAATGCAGAGCCCGCGACCATCGGCATATTGTTCGCGCTCTACATGTTCGGCGTCGGCAAGGCCGCCATCATGCCCTTCCACCGCTGGCTGCCCGCCGCCATGGTGGCGCCGACACCGGTCAGCGCGCTGCTGCATGCGGTGGCCGTGGTCAAGGCCGGCGTCTTCACGGTGCTGAAGATCGTCATCTACGTCTTCGGCCTCGACCTGATGACCGGCGCACACCCCGGCCAATGGCTGATGTGGCTGGCGGCCTTCACGCTGCTGACAGCCTCGCTGATAGCGATGACCAAGGACAATCTCAAGGCGCGGCTGGCCTATTCCACGATCAGCCAGCTCGCCTATATCGTGCTCGCGGCAGCGCTGGCCACGCCGGGCGCCATTATCGGCGGCGGCATGCACATGCTGATGCACGCGTTCGGCAAGATCACGCTGTTCTTCTGCGCCGGCGCCATCATCATCACCGCGCACAAGGACAACATCTCCGACATGCGCGGCCTGGGGCGGGCCATGCCGGTGACGCTGTTCGCCTTCCTCATCGGCGCGCTCAGCGTCATCGGCCTGCCGCCCTTTGGCGGTGCCTGGAGCAAATGGTACATCGCCCTCGGCGCCGTGGAGGCGGAACAGCTCATCTTCGTCGCCGTGCTGATGGTCTCGAGCCTGCTGAACGTGGCCTATTTCATGCCCGTCATCGTGCGCGGGTTCTTCCCCGGCGACAAGCCGACCGCCTTCGACGACGGCGTCAAGGAGGCACCGCTCGCCTGCCTGATACCGATCATCTTTACCGCCAGCATGTGCCTGGTCCTGTTCGTCTTCCCGGACCCGGCCTATCGCCTGCTCGCCCAACTGGTGCCCTGAGGTAGGATCGCGATGACACCGCCGCCGGACGAAAAGAAATACTGGCTGGACGACCTGGGCAATGTGCGCAAGGTCCTGTGGGCGCTTTATATCGCCTGCGGCGTGCTGGTCGCTCTCGACCTGTTCTACGTCAAGCATACCGAGTTCGCCTTCGAAGGTTGGTTCGGCTTCTTCGGCGTCTACGGTTTCGTCTGCTGCGTGCTGCTGGTGCTGATAGCCAAGGAGCTGCGCAAGATCATCTCGCGGCCCGAGGACTATTACGACCGGGAGGCCGGCGATGACTCATAGCCTGGCTGCCTTCCCGCCCTTCCTGATCTTCTTTATCGGCGCCCTGCTGGTGCCCTTCCTGCACGAGCGCTTCCGCCCGGCCTGGTCGCTGTTCGTGCCCCTTGCCGGGCTGATCAACCTGATGAGCCTGGAGCAGGGCGTCTACTGGCAGGTCGATATCCTAGAATACACGCTCACCTTCGGGCGCGTCGACGGGCTCTCGTTCTTCTTCGCCCTGCTCTTCCACATCGCAACCGTGATCGCCAGCATCTTCGCCCTGCATGTGCGCGATCCCATCCAGCAGGTCACGGCCCTGCTCTATTCCGGCGCCGCGCTCGGTGCGGTGATGGCCGGCGACCTGCTGACGCTATTCATCTTCTGGGAGATCATGGCGGTGGCCTCGGTCTTCCTGATCTGGGCCCGGCGCACCCCGCGTGCCGAGAGCGCGGGCCAGCGCTATCTGATTACCCAGATCCTCTCCGGCGTGATCCTGCTTGCCGGCGCCGTCGTCTATTACGGCGAGACCGGCAGCCTCGCTTTCGAGGCGCTGTCCCTGGACACCCTCGGCGCCAAGCTGATCCTGCTCGCCTTCGGCATCAAATGCGCCTGGCCCTTCCTGCACAATTGGCTGACCGACGCCTATCCCGAGGCAACACCGACCGGCACCGTTTTCCTCAGCGCCTTCACCACCAAGGTCGCGGTCTATGCGCTGGCCCGCTCCTTCCCCGGCACCGAGATGCTGATCTGGGTCGGCACGGCGATGGCGATGTTCCCGATCTTCTTCGCGGTCATCGAGAACGACTTGCGCCGCGTGCTCTCCTACAGCCTGATCAACCAGGTCGGCTTCATGGTCGTCGGCATCGGCATCGGCACGGAGCTGGCGCTCAACGGCGCCGTCAGCCATGCCTTCAACGACGTGGTCTTCAAGGGCCTGCTGTTCATGAGCATGGGCGCGGTCCTGCACATGACCGGCAAGATCGACGGCACCGACCTCGGCGGTCTCTACAAGACCATGCCGCTGACCACCGTCTTCTGCATCGTTGGCGCCGCCTCGATATCGGCCTTCCCGCTGTTCTCGGGCTTCGTGTCGAAATCGATGGTCATGGCCGCGGCCGCGCATGAAGGCTACACCATGGTGTTCCTGCTGCTGCTGTTCGCCTCCGCCGGCGTCTTCCACCATGCCGGCATCAAGATCCCGTTCTTTGCCTTCTTCGCCCACGATTCCGGGCTGCGGCCCGGCGAGCCGCCGCGCAACATGCTCGTGGCCATGGGCATCGCCGCCTTCATCTGCGTCTTCAACGGCGCCTATCCCTGGCTGCTCTACGACCTGTTGCCCTGGCAGGTGGACTACGAGCCCTACACGCTGACCCATGTGATCACGCAGACGCAACTGCTGTTCTTCTCGGCCCTCGCCTTCACGCTGCTGATGATCGCCGGCCTCTATCCGCCGGAGCTGAAACTGGTGAACCTGGACGCGGACTGGCTGGTGCGCCGCCTCGGCAAGGCGCTGGCGCTGGGTGTCGGCGGCGCCGTGATGACGGCCTGGTCGAGCCTGATGTCGGCGCTGCGCGGCACATTGGATGGGATCGGCGGCTACTTGTGGCGCACCCACGGGCCGCGCGGCATCCTGTCGCGCGCCTGGCCGACCGGCGCGACCGTGATGTGGATCGGCATCCTGCTCGCCGTCTATCTGCTGATCAACTACGTGTAATTTCCACGCCTTGAGCCGCCACGCCGAGCAGCGTACCTTTGCTGGCATGAGCGAAGACAAACGTAGACTAGCCGCAATTCTGTGCGCCGACGTGGTCGGCTATTCGCGGCTCATGGGGGCCGACGAGGAAGGCACCGTGGCGACGCTGGAGGCCTCCCGCACCATCTTCCGCACTCACGTCGGCAGCGGCCGGGGGCGTGTCGTGGACACTGCCGGCGACAGCGTTCTGGCGATATTCGATAGCCCTGTGGAAGCGGTGCGGTGCGCCATAGCCGTGCAGGCCGACATCGAGCGCGACAATACCGAGCGCGACGATGAAGCGCGCATGCTTTTCCGCATCGGCATCAATCTTGGCGACGTGATCGAGAAGGCCGATGGCACCATCTACGGCAATGGCGTCAACGTTGCTGCCCGCCTGCAGGGCCTGGCACTGCCTGGCGGCATCATGATCTCCGAGCCCACGCACGACACCGTCGCAACCCAGATTGCGGAGACCTTCGCGTTTGTCGGCGAAAAGACGGTCAAGAATATCGCCGAGCCCGTGCGAAGCTATGCCTTGGGCGGGATCGCGAGCACAGACGACCACCCCCGCTCGACCACCGACAAGCCGTCGATCGCCATCCTCCCCTTCAACAACCTGTCTCGCGACGAAGAACAGGTCTATTTCGCCGACGGCATGACGGAAGACATCATTACCGAGCTCTCACGCTTTGCCGAGCTTGCCGTGATCGCCCGCAACTCGGCCTTCACTTACAAAGGCCAGACAGTGAAAGCACAGCTGGTCGCAGAAGACCTCGGCGCCCGCTATGTCGTCGAGGGCAGCGTGCGCAAGGCGGGAAATCGGGTCCGCGTCAGTGCGCAGCTTATCGATGCCGAAAGTGACGCTCAGATTTGGGCGGACAAATACGACCGCGACTTGGACGATATCTTCGCGCTCCAGGACGAGCTGACCCAGGCCATCGTCGCTACCCTGCCCGGGCGTATCGGCGATGCCGAGCTGAACCGAGTGAAACGCAAGCCGCCGGGTGATATGGCAGCGCTCGACTACCTCCATGCTGGACGCCTGCACCATCACGGCCTGACCAAAGACGACAACGACACCGCCGTACGCATGCTCGACAAGGCCATCGACCTCGACCCCGATTTCGCCCAGGCCTATGCCTGGAAGGCCTGCGTACTCGGCCAAAGAGCCTCCTTCGGCTTCAGCGATACGGATGGCGACGCCGTCCTCGAGCAGGCGTTCGCTGCTTTGAACCAGGCCCTGTCTCTGGATGCAAACGATGTCGAATGCCATCGCCTGCTGTGCGAAGTGCATATTTACGAAGGGGATCTGGACAAGGCGGCCGTCCATAACGAGAGGGCACTGAGCCTCAATCCCAACGATCCGCGCCTCGTGGCGCAGAAAGGCGAATTGCTGACCTGGCAGGGGCACCCGGCAGATGGCGCAGCCTGGATCGAACAAGCCATCCAGCTCGACCCTTACGGGGCGCCTCGCCGCATGCACTTGCTGGGCCGGGCCAGGTACGGCCAGGGCCGCTATGAAGAGGCCGCCGAGGCCTATCGCAAGATTGCCGTGCCCCGCCAGGGACAACGCGCCGAGCTTGCCGCTAGCCTGGCGCGGCTGGAACAGATGGACGAGGCCAAGCGTGTGGCAGCCGACGTGCTGGAAGATGTGCCCGATTTCACGATCTCAGGCTATCTCGCCAGCCTGTCATTCGGCGATAGCACAAGCCGCGATCACCTGGGCGACGGCATGCGCACGGCCGGCTTGCCGGATTAGGGAAATTCAGTTGGCGCTGCCCGGGCGGACGATATAGCGGCCGTCGCGCAGGCCATCGAACATGGCGCTGGCCTCGGGATGGCCGACAGGCTCGCCGGTCTCGTCAGGCAGCAAGTTCTGTTCCGAGACATAGGCGATGTAGGTGGTCTCCTCGTTCTCGGCCAGCAGGTGGTAATAGGGCTGGTCCTTGCGCGGGCGAACGTCGCGCGGAATCGCCTGGTACCACTCTTCCGTATTGGCGAATTCCGGGTCGACGTCGAATATCACCCCGCGAAAGGGATAGATCCGATGCTTGACGATATCGCCGATCTGAAACCTTGCCTGTCTGACTTCCATATCCGCCTAAGCCTCTGAGCATCTCCGCGCCCCAGCCAAGGGTAAGGCATACGGCGGCCTTACGCCACCCTGTCAGACTTCTCCTTTAGGCGGTTTCTGGCCCGGGACCCAGCGGCTGACGGGCTTGCCGCGATGGTAGCGCGGGACCTTGGAACGCCCGCGCCTGCTCGACGCCCCCAGGCCGGCAACCGCTGCCGTTTGCGCGGCAGTCACTTGCTTCTTGCCGTGGGACTCTGCCATCGCCTGCTCGCTGATGACAGCTCCTATTCCGACCTTCATCGCCGCCTTGACCGGCCGCGACTCCATCACCATCGCGTTCAGGCGCTCCTGTGGCAGGGCTGCGAAAGCCATCCAGATACCTTCGAGAAACTCCACCACGGGCTGGCGCAGGCTCTCGACCTCGATAATGGCAGCGCCGAGATCATGCACACGAATCAGGTTGGGCTCTATCGGGCCCCTCCTGGTGGCGATGAAAACCGACGGCATCAGGCGCTGGCCGCCTGTCGCGGCGGCAAAATGCGCCTGCGCCAGATACAGCAGCCGCTGCAATCTCGGCGAGGGCATCGGCTGGCCGTCGTGGCGGGCCCTGTTGAGCAACCACGTAGCAACATCGAAACTGGAGGCGGCAGCGGCTCGCACGGTGTCACGGAAGTTGGTTTCGGGGCGCAAACCTTAGCGCGCAGGCCCCGTGATGACGAGCGCATTGTCGCGGGCGCACCTCGTCCGCTATACCTGCCTGCTACACAACTGGGGAAGACGGATGGATTTCGCGCTCGACTCGGAAATTGTATTGCCTGACGACGGGCTCAACGGCGCGCTGGTCGGCCGCTGCTGGGCGCCAAACGCGGGACCTGACGGGGGCCCGAGCGTGGTGGTGCTCGCAGAGACCGGCGTCTACGACATTTCCGCCGCCTTTCCCACCTCGTCGGACGTGATGAACGCTGCCAACCCGCCGTTCGCCATAGCCAATTCGGGCAGTGCGGAGCGCATCGGCAGCGTCGAGGAGATCCTCGGCAATTCGGTCCCGAGCCTGCGCGATCCGTCGAAGCCGTGGTTCCTCAGCCCGATCGACTTGCAGGCCATCAAGGCCGCCGGCGTGACCTTCCTCGACAGCCTCATGGAACGGGTGATCGAGGAACTGGCCGAAGGCGATCCCGACCGCGCGGAAGAAGTACGCAATTCGATCGCAAGCGAGATCGGCGCTAGCCTTGCCGGCATCCGCCCGGGCTCGGAAGACGCCATGAAGCTCAAGGAATCCCTGCAGAAGCGCGACCTTTGGTCGCCCTATCTGGAAGTCGGAATAGGCCCCGATGCGGAGATCTTCACCAAAGCCCAGCCGATGTCTTCCGTGGGCCTGGGCGCCGATATCGGCATCCCGGAATTCTCGACCTGGAACAATCCCGAGCCCGAGGCGGTGCTGGTGGTCAACGCGCGCGGCGAGATCGTCGGCGCCACCCTCGGCAACGACGTCAATCTGCGCGATGTCGAAGGCCGCAGCGCCCTGCTGCTGGGTCGAGCCAAGGACAACAACGCATCCTGCGCCATCGGCCCCTTCATCCGCCTATTTGACCGCACCTTCGGCCTCGACGACCTCAAGGGCATCGATATCAGCCTGGCGGTGGAGGGCGACGATCAGTTCTCCCTGCAGGGTACCTCGTCGATGGGGCAGATAAGCCGCGACCCGGCCGACCTGGCGGCCCAGACCATCAACGAGACCCACCAGTATCCCGACGGCTTCGTGCTGATGACCGGCACCATGTTCGCGCCCACCCAGGACCGCGGCGAGGAAGGCCGCGGCTTCACACACCAGATCGGCGACCTGGTGATGGTCGCGACGCCGCCCCTCGGCGGCCTGTTCAACCGCGTCGCCCACTGCCACGAGGCAGCGCCGTGGGAGTTCGGCATCGGCGCCCTGATGCGAAATCTGGCCGGCCGCGGCCTGTTACAGTCGCGCCCGCAATCCGGGGAGTAGAGCCATGCCCGCCACAGCCCTCGACCACGTCACCGTCGTCACCAAGGATCTTGACGCCTCGCGTGCTTTCTATATCGGCCTGCTGGGCTTGGAGGAGGTCGCCTGGCGGCCCGATTTCGGCTTCGACGGCGCCTGGCTGAAGATCGGGCCGAATGCCGTGGTCCATCTGATGGCGGTCGAGCGCGACCTTGGCGACGGCAACACCCAGCCCTTCGACCATTTCGCGCTGAAGGCCGAGAACGTCAACGAAATGCGCCGCATACTCGACGATGCGGGCCTGAGTTATCGCGAGGCCGACCCGGCCCCGCACATCCACCAGATCTTCGTCGACGACCCGGACGGCGTCATGGTCGAGCTCAACTTCAACACCGACCAGGAGCGCGCCGAAGGCTGGCTCTAATCAGCCCGACTTTGGTGCAGGCAACAGCGCACCGCAACCTGGCATCAAAGGCCTTTGGGGAAAACTCTGACCGATGGAGAACGGAGCCATCGGAATGGCGCCACAGGCTGGGGCATCGGCATCGTCGTCATAGACGATGACAAGCGTGCCATCGGCACGAACGGCGATGCCCTCGGGCTTATGGAATGCGGTCACGCCGACCAGCTCGGGCGCGCTGGCTTGCTTACCGTTCCAGCGCCATAGGGCACCACCTTTTGGCAGGGCACGCGACCCCAGTAGGCGTATGGAGCACGGGGCCATGACCCGATCGCGCCCTTCCTCGTCGGCGCGCTCGACAGATGTCAGGAGCCAATATGCCTGCAAAGTCCTGTCATAGGCGATATCCGACAGGCGATGAGGCCCAGGGACCGCGGCGTTCGGGAGCATGGCTGGCACCGATACCACCGGCTCTAATCCGCCGCCCGGCTCAACGGCACCGTAAATCCGACTCACCGGTTTGTCATCTTCGCAGAATAAAGGCTCGCGCAAAGCGAACAGCCTCATCGATATGACTTCACCGGACTGCGCCGTAACCGGGCCTTCGGCAACGCCCTCGAGGTTGACATCGCAACAATCGCGCTCGGGCTCTTGCCACCCGGTTGATAGGTTTCGCCGGTTTCCGACGTCAAGGTCGGGCAAGACTGCTTGTTCAAGCAGTTTCTCTACGTTGATGTCGGTGGCTGCGACTTCGCCATCAAGGACTGTTGATCCCGATACGTCGCGACTTCCTGTCAACAAGACCTCAAATGCATGTCTCCTCTCATACTGGGGCTTCTGCTCCTTGGTAGAATGGGAGCCGAGCAATAGATACCTCCCCTCACCGATGGGGCTCAAAGCTTCCAAATCCCATACCTCGTTGGGCAACTCCGCTTCTGTCTTGCTCCTGAGGCCCCGCCGCCGCGCAATCTCGGCTCGCATTTCTTTGCCAAGGTCCAAGATCGCCACCAACCGACCGGTTTCATCGTGCAAGGTCAGGCGCCGATCCTTGTCGTTGGCCACAAGGAAATGCCGCGCCTGCTCATTGTCGCCCATTCCAGGAATAACTGCCCACGCGACGCCCGACGCATCGAAACGGCGCACATCCGGCAGGCCGACAAGCAGCTTCCCTTCGCTTTCGCAAACCTCTGTATGCAAGGGGACGGTGCGCGGCAGGCTTACACCAAGCGCCGTGCCCCTTTGGCTGAGCTGGAGTTCGGTCAGGTAATACCCGAAAACGCGCTGGTCATAGGACTTTTCATCCAACGACCAGGCGTAACTGGCGATCACCGTCATCAAACCCATTCCCACCAGCAAGAAAATGGCCCTGCCTACCCTCAAGAATGGCCAGGAGTCGACCCAAATCCAATTCGGCGAATCGACTCGAGCCGTCCCCGGCCGACAGAGCCTGGAAAGAAATCTACAAGCAGCATTACCTCCCGCAGACCCGTTCGCATTAGATCCCGCGTGCGACCCTCGGATCCTCCTGACATCGACAATCGCGTAGATTACCGCCATAAGTGAAAACACTATGACGATTATGGACAACAAAACCGACCCAACGAAGCCCA